>CAZDHQ010000940.1:0-1919 GCA_964505135.1 uncultured Ferruginibacter sp. | reverse complement strand
GTATCATTTTCTTTTTGAAAATAGTAAACAAAAAACGATGAAAACAACAACAGCAGTAGTAGCCATGATGCTGATGGCATTTACCAGCTTTGCCCAGGACATTACCGGGCAATGGAACGGTCTTTTAAAAGTACAGGGCATCCAGTTACGTGTAGTCTTTAACGTTAGTAAGTCGGCAGACGGCTACAGCTCCACCATGGATAGCCCCGACCAGGGCGCTAAAGGCATTCCCGTAACCAAAACCAGTTTTGAAAACCCCAACATTCATTTTGAAGTAGCCAATGCAGGCATTGTGTACGATGGCGTGCTGAAAGAAAATGTAATTGAAGGCACATTCAAACAGGGCGGACAATCTTTTCCCATGAACCTTTCTAAAAAGGCCATTGAAAAGCCAATCGTAAAGCGGCCGCAGGAGCCAGCCCAGCCCTATCCTTATTATTCAGAAGAGGTGAGTTTTAGCAACAGCACCGCCAACATAACGCTGGCGGGTACACTCACACTGCCTGCAAAAGAAGGTAACTATCCTGCAGTGATCATGATCACCGGCAGCGGCCCACAAAACCGGGATGAAGAGTTGCTCGGGCACAAACCATTTTTGATCATTGCAGATTATCTCACCCACCATGGCATTGCTGTATTGCGGTATGATGACCGTGGCACAGCCAAATCCACCGGCGATTTTAAAACCGCTACCTCTGCAGATTTTGCGACGGATGTAAAAGCTGCGGTGGCTTATTTAAAAACAAGAAAAGAAATCAATGCAAAGAAAATTGGTTTGGTTGGTCATAGTGAAGGTGGATTGATCGCACCCATGGTAGCCGCTGATTCCAAAGACGTGGCTTTTATTGTATTGCTGGCCGGGCCGGGCATGCAGGGAGCACCGTTATTGATTTTGCAGCAAGCACTCATTTCAAAAGCCTCCGGTGCAAGTGATGCCGATGTAGAAAAGAATAAAGTCACAAGCAAAAAAGTATTTGATCTTATTGCCAACACACCTGATCTAAATCAAATGAAAACTGGCATTACCAATATTATCACTGACGCCATTAAAAATGATACCAGTATGCATTTACCGGAGGGTGTAAAGCAGGAAGAATATGTAGCAAAGCAGGTGGAGCAACTGACCAGCCCATGGATGCTTTATTTTCTCAAGTATGATCCCGTGCCTGCTTTACAAAAAGTAAAATGTCCTGTGCTCGCCATCAATGGAGAAAAAGATTTACAGGTGCCGCCAAAAGAAAACCTGTCAGCCATTAAAGCCGCACTGGAAAAAGGCGGCAATAAAAAAGCGAGCATCAAAGAACTGCCTGGTTTAAACCATCTCTTCCAGGAATGCAAAACCGGATCACCCAGTGAGTATGCGGCAATTGAGCAAACCTTCTCCCCTGCTGCGCTGGACGAGATTGCGAAGTGGATACAGATGCAGATGAAGTAAAATTGGATGGATAAGATTTTTTGGGCTGTCGGTGGATGGCCCTTTTTTCATCTTAAGTCCCGCCTGCCCCCAACTTGTTGGTGGGGCTGTTCATTCCAAAGCCGGCACAAGGCTTAGCACATGGCTTCACCGTGTTTTCCATTTCCATCCGGCAGCTCGGGAGCGTCAGGAAAGAATGAGCAATAAACTAGTGGTAGATTGTTCCAATGAAATTGGATTTGAATATCGCCAGTCTGTTGGTTCCCAGTACGACTATTTTTGAGCGGATTACAGATAATATCATAAATTTAGGTAAACACCTAAACGTTTTGTTTTTTTATTAATTCCGGGCATTCGGCTACTCATTATTTGAACAAACAATTTTAGAGAAACGTCATCCATATTCATTAAAACCAACTCAATTAAGCTTGAAATTGTTTCAAAACCGGAAATAGCTTTTAACGACTCTACATTTGTACAATAATTTTTAAGCATTTTCTTCATA
>CAZDHQ010000939.1:0-1920 GCA_964505135.1 uncultured Ferruginibacter sp. | reverse complement strand
TTTCAGGTTATCATATTGCTGCTTTGCAGAATTATCTGCCAGGTATAGTGCTTTAGTGATGTTGGCTTGTATTACTTTGTCATCCGGGTCCATTGTAAAGAAAAAATGATGAAACATTTTAACATGGTCCCTGGCTTCAACAGGTATGTTGTCTTTTCTGTCGGCTGAGTAAGCTTCCAATGCTTTGCCATTTGCCAGTATGAATATTTTTTGCTGAGATTTGGAAGCTAACTGGTAACTTTTATATGCAATGAAAACAGATATAATTACCGAAGCCAAAATAAATACCAGCGAAAATAGCCGGATATGCCGGAAGGCAGAATCAATATTTTTAGTTTTCTGAAACATCATTCTCACATTTACAAACTCACATTCAATAAGGAATCAAATATCTTTCCAGTAACAGCTAATACGGGATAAGTGCAGTAGCGCTACCTATTCTTATCGGGTTCAATCATGTTTTTCCACTCAACTTATCCTTCATATAACTACCACCACCACTATTACCTTCTTTAAAATAACCCTGCGATGCTCCTGCATCTGCCATGCTATTGGCAACTTTATTATAACCACTGCCTAATGCATCCCTTGTCATGGAAGCACCACCGGCTACAACGGTTCGGCTGGATGTACTCATCATATTAGTAACCTTATACAACAAAGTATTACCACCACCGGCATGGATGATATAATTGGCAACGGATGGTACTGTGAAGTAGCCGATGATGCCGATAATCATAAATATGAGATACGCTGTATCGGTGGTACTGAAAAATGTATCGCCGTTGGTTGCTATCTGTTGTAAATCTTCCTTCAACATATTTTCCTGAATTTTTCCCATAATGCCGCCGAAAATATTTGCCACGGGCAGCCACAAAAAAATATTCAGGTAACGGGCTATCCAAACTGTAAGTGTATGTTGAAAGCCATCAAACACAGCAATACCAAATACCAATGGCCCCAGTATTGCCAGTACAATCAAATAAAATGTTCGGATGGTGTTGATGCAAAGTGCTGCAGCCTCAAATAATACTTTCAGCACTTCGGCCATCCACTGTTTAATAGAATTACGGAAGTTGTAGGAGAATTTAGCAAAAGCAAACTTAATATCGTTGCCGATGCTTTTTAACCAGCCTTCTTTCTTATCCTGGTAATTATATTTATACCACTTATCCCTGTCTCCACTGCCGGTGGGCCCTACATACATCTGCCAATAAGCCGTTTTCTTAATGGCTTCCTCTTTCATATCCAATAGTTTTGCTACGGCCTTATCCGAATCCGTTACCATTGCCGCAGTTGCTGTAACGGTTGGTTTCATTACACCATTAATCATAGCAATAACAGATGGAAATATTAATACTGCAAACCCCAATACAAAAGGGCGGAACAGCGGATAAAAATCAACCGGTTCCGCTCTTGCTATATGTCCCCACACCCTTGAAGCTATATACCATGTGGCTGCAAAGCCTGCTATCCCTCTGCCCACACCAATCAGGCGGCTGCAAAGCGGCATCATATCATCATACAATTTCTCCAGCACTTCATGCAGGCTGCGAATTCTTCCGGCCATTCCCTGTGCCTCTGCAAAGTGAGGAAGCAATATTGCTGCCACTACCAAACACACTAATCGTACACACCATTTCATAATAAATATTTTTATTGCCTGATACCATTAATTACTCTCGACATTTTGATTTCTGTTTGCTCTGATTTTCGCTGTAATGCTAATAAAGCTGTGTTATTGTTAAACTCATTGAGGAAAGAATACTGGTCAACAACAGTTGCATAAATACGGTCAATGGCCTGCAGCCGCTCATCATCACTCATGCGGAGTTTGCCTGCGGTGATTATTATCGCCAGTTCTTCCAGGCTTTTGAGGGTTTCATTAAAAAGATTGGAGTAAACTTTACCGAGGTAGTC
>CAZDHQ010000938.1:0-1922 GCA_964505135.1 uncultured Ferruginibacter sp. | reverse complement strand
TGGGGATGAAAGTCGCGTTTCTAGGAAAAATTGGTAATGATATTTTAGGCCGCTTTTGTAAAGAACAACTTGAAATAAAAGGGGTAGATACTTCGATGATTATTATAGATGATGAATTAAAAACAGGAGCAACTGTAGTTCTTAATTTTGCCGAAGACAGGGCGATGGTTACACACCAGGGTGCCATGAAATATTTGTCCGTTGATGATATTACCAATGAAATGTTATCCAGGGCCAGCCATCTTCATTTTTCATCTTATTTCCTGCAACCTGGGTTTAAGAACAGCCTTGATATTTTATTTAATGCAGCCAGGAAATCAGGTCTTACCACTTCACTGGATATACAATGGGATCCTGCGGAACGATGGGACTTTGATTATAAACGGGTATTACCATTAGTAGATGTATTTCTCCCCAATGAAACGGAGTTATTGAATTTAACAAAACAAAACTCCGTTGACGATGCAATCAAAATCATTAGTGACTACGGGAATATTATTGTTTTAAAAAAAGGGAAAGATGGTTCTCTGATGAGCTATAACAATAAGGTTATTACCTGCAAGCCATTTTTAAATGACAAAGTAATTGATGCCATCGGGGCGGGAGATAGTTTTAATGCAGGATTTATATTCCGTTTTATGCAGGACCGTAGTCCGAATGACTGCCAAAAATTTGCTAACCTGGCAGGGGCTATCTCAACAACGAAGCCCGGTGGCACAACTGCTTTTATTAATTATAATGAGACAATGAAAATAGCAAAAGAAAAATTTGGTTATGAAGAGTGAAATGTTATTACAGCAAAAATTAAAAGAATTTCAGCAAACGAAGCAAGCTTTGCTGGCGACTAATTTTTATAATTTCGAAACGCTAAAAGGTGTTTTGCAGGCAGCACGGTTAGAAAAAACCCCAATCATACTTCAACTTACAAGGAGCTCCATAGAATATTTAGGGCTTCCGGTTGCAATGGAACTTGCGGAAACTATGCTAAAGCTTTATGACGTGGAAGGATGGATTCATCTTGACCATGGTGATTCGTATGACCTCGCAGCCAGTTGCCTTGATGCAGGTTTCAATTCTGTGATGATTGACGCCAGTGAAAAACCATTTGAAGAAAACATAAGAATAACAAAGAGTGTAGTTAAGCTTGCTGAACGGTATGGCGCCAATGTGGAGGCAGAACTTGGTTATGTTGCCAAATTAGGTCAGGCTACTGATAAAACAGGTTTTACTGATCCATCTGAAGCAAGACTTTTTGTGGAAGAAACAGGCGTTAATGCACTGGCTGTTGCTATTGGCTCTGCACATGGCTTTTATAAAGAGGAACCAAAGTTAGACCTTGACAGGCTTTCGGAAATAAACGCTATTACAAATGCTGTGCTTGTGTTGCATGGCGCTTCGGGCATACCACATGATACATTGAGGGAAGCTATAAAAAGGGGTATTTGCAAAATAAACCTCGCTACCGAAATCAAAAATATTTTTATGAAAACCCTTAAAAATAAATTGGCAGGTGATGATGAAATTGATTTACGCAAAGTATTTCCACTGGCAACTGATGCTGTCACCAGGCTTGTACAGGAAAAGTTGCAAGCTATCCATATCGAGGTATGTAAACAAAAACAATAATGATATATGAAAATATTAAGAGAAATAAAAAATCTACGATTTATTTTTTTTGTAGCCGTTATGTCGGCAACTATTTTGCAGGCATGCAATTCAAACTCCGGTTCAGCAAACGAATATTATACTCCTGAGGATTTTGCATCTGTAAAAAAGATTGATGCACACGTTCATGTTCATACATCTAAGCTGGACTTTGCAGAACATGCAAGAAAAAATAATTTCGTATTAATTAGTATAAATTGTGAAGTACCGGGTTACCCATCCATAGACAGCCAGCAATATTATATTTTACAGCAGAG
>CAZDHQ010000937.1:0-1926 GCA_964505135.1 uncultured Ferruginibacter sp. | reverse complement strand
TTTGGAAAGATTGAGCGTCATACCGCATTTGGAACATTTGCCAGGTTGTTCGCTGGTAACTTCCGGATGCATGGTACATACATATTTAACGGCACCTGCTTTCATCAGTTCTTTTTTAGAAAGGTTCAATGCCATACCACATTTGGCGCATTTACCAGGTTTGTCGCTTGTTTCTTCCGGATGCATGGGGCATACGTAGCCCACTATTTTAGTAGCATTTGTTGTATCCTTTTTGCGTTCAGATTTATTGCTTTGAGCGAAAGTGAATTGTACGCTTGCTATTGTAAACAGCATAGCAAATACTATTTTTAAAGTTTTCATTTTATAATTTTTTAGTGATCAGAAAATAAGACAGGGCTGCTAAGCAGCAAAGCCGAAAGCCCGGCAGGATGCCAGGGAATCATGTATGGAAGATGGTATCAGATACGGAAATTGCAATTGAGTAAAAACAGTGGTACTGCTTTTATCAAAGGCGGTGCGTGCGCAACAGGGTTGCGTGTTGCAACAGATGAGAAATGAACAAAAATATCCGGATAAACAATTGTTACTGCATCTGCAGATGCTTTATGAAACTGGTAAACAGATTCTGAAGCTTTCTGATCTTTTTCGATCTGCAGTTTTTTCTGTTCGTCTTTGCAGCAGCCTTTATGACCGGATTTTTCCATCCCGCAGTTACCGCATTTGGCCACCTGTTTTTGTGCCATATCCCAATTCATCAGCTTGCCCATGCAATAATGCATATTGATGGTAGCACCGCTGGTGGCGGTGAGGTAGCTGATGGCTAATATGGTAACCAGGAATTTTTTCATTGGTTCTGCTATACAAAAGTAGGTTTTTTCAGGACTTGTCAAACAATGCTCCTGTTAATTTCCAGAAGCATACCAGCGCTCATTGCGATCATCAGGGCATCCTCAATAATAGTAACGGTACTCATAGAAAGCTTAAAAACTGCACCCAGGCAGGCACATTGTATTTTTTGCTTATTTAGCACGCTTTGCAACACCCCAATAATGCTAATACCCATAACGATAAGTGTAACTATCCCGGTTGCAACGGGTTGGAATCCGGTCAAGTAAGCTAGTCCCAGTGCAAGTTCAATAAAAGCGTAGATATAACCCCAACTGCGCCATTTTTTGGCAATGATATCGTAAGTGCTGTAACTGTCTGCAAAACCGCGCAGATCCAGCAATTTGAAAAACGAGAAGACAAGGAAGAAGCCAGCCATAAAATGCATCATCCACGTTTGCAAATCAAATATACCTTTTGACCATTCTAACAAAAGTGTGATCAGCGTGATATAAATACCAATCAATAGGATAGGTTTATAAGTCTGGAGCCATGAAATATTTTCATCACCCGATGTGGTGTGATCTAGGTTGCTTCCTTCTTCTGTGATAGTATAGTTACCGGCTGTATGCAGCGCTATTTGAAGAGTTTCCAGAGGAATGTGTTTCTTCATGGTAATAGTTGCCTGTGGCGATGTGAGTTGTACTGTTGCTTCCTCAACATCACCTAATTTAAGTATTTCACTTTTTGCCTTGGTAACACAGCCGTTGCAGGTCATTCCACTTATTTTATAAGTATGTGTCATTTTTTTATTTTGACACAAAGTTATTTGTCGAATGAAAGGCGCTTGTTATACAATAATGGATAAGAATTATATAATTCCCGGTTTACCTATTTCATCCAGTGATCTCCTACCTCTTACACCCATTTGCTTAAACTGTGTTGGCGTAAAGCCAGTGATCTTTTTAAATTGAGCAGAAAGATGGGCAGTGCTACTATAGCCTAACTGAAATGCAATTTGCGAAAGCGAGAATTCATCGTATAGAATCAGCTCCTTTACTTTTTCAATTCGTTGACTGATGACATACTGCTCAATGGTAATGCCTTCCACTTCAGAAAATAAACGAGAAATATATCTAT
>CAZDHQ010000936.1:0-1926 GCA_964505135.1 uncultured Ferruginibacter sp. | reverse complement strand
TTCTATCGATTGAAACTTCAATTCTTGGAATAAAACTGTAATTCTTATTTTGATATTCGATTTCTTTCCTTTCAAAACAAGCATCAATTGAATTTTGTAATAATTCGCGAACGCCAAAAGTTGGATTATCACCATATAACGGGGCAACAAGCAATTTTGACAAATTATTATCGACTTTAAACGTTATTTTTTCAGGGAGATAGTCAAGCTTACTTAAAAATAATCTATTATCAAGATTAGATGAAATCCTTCTGAATTTAATTGCAGGTTTATTATTTGGAATAAAGCCATAAACTTCTCCTAAAATTGCCCAAGATTTGTCTAGTTCATTTTGTATATCTGCAATTAGTGTTTTTATTTTTACAAACATTTCACTGTCAAGCGGATTACAATCTACATAAATATTTTCTTCATCAACATTATTGAAATTTAGGGAGTTTATGGATAAATGCGTTGAGTTTTCTAGTTGAGAAATCGGGCTATTGAAGGACTTAAGCTTTAATAAAAAAGGGTTTACTCTACTCTTATCTATTTGTATATAATCAGCAATGCGTATAATAACCATTAGATATATTATATTGATACCGTGTGGATTTCTCCAACTATCATGTGCAATATTATTTAAATAGTTAAAGGTATCTCGAACATTCATACTATGACTTCTTGCCAATATTCCCGCTAATTGTTTCGTTTGTTTGTCTAGCTTATTTGTTCCAAATTCCACTAGTCCATTTTCACTCTTTAGCCCAAGCAATGAAACTTCCTGAGCAAATCTTCCGTGATTTCTTCGAATAAACTCGCCAATCAATTTTTTATCATAACCTGTTAGATTGTCTTTATTTGATAAATCTGGAATAGAGAAAGGCATTGACTCATCACCAAATATATTTTTCTTTTGAATACTGCTAAATCTCTTCACCTCACTTAAATATTCATTCCACAATTCACACCATTTTTTTTCATCTATGATATCATTTATATAGTTATCATATTCTCCACTTAACATTGAGTTAAATGTTGACAATTCAACATGCATTCCTAAGTCATGTAAAATGATAGATAGTATTAGAATCGAAACCTCATTAGCAGTTATATTTTTGAAAGAGTTTTCGGATATTATAAATTCGGCAGATTCTAACACTTTTTCAATATGGTTAATTCCATGATCTGTATATTCTTCAAAGAAATACAATTTGTTATCTTTAAATATTGGCTCAAATGAAGAAATAACATCTAGGACAATTGAATGTGTCGTTTGGTTTTGGGCAAGAATCTCTTCGAATCTTTTTGGTATTTTCATTTTAGTTGCCTTTTATATTTGTATTGATTACTATAATATCAAATAACGCTTAATACTCTCGACACTTACCCAAAACCTTCGCATATCATCTGTAAAAGGTTGTTATAGCCGTAAATATTGTATTTAATAATTACCTTCAATCTACCCAAAAAACACAACGCCCCTACCGGGAAAAATCCCGTATTTCTCTCCCATAAAAAATAAATGATCACTGCTTCAGTATACCCTTCAACACTTCTGCTCTTCCATCGATCTCCTTCTCTTCATATTTCAATCCCAACAGCCTGGCAATCAACGGATACACATGTATATTCTCAAAACCGTTGATGCGTAACCCTGTTTTAAAGGCCGGGCCCCAGGCCATGAAGCTGGCGCGCATATCGGGGTGCTGGTTATCAAAACCGTGTTTGCCGGGGCTGGTTTTGCGGTTGGTAATATTAAAGATATTGGGCAGCTGGGGTTCGAGTAACAGGTTGCCCAGGCGCTGGTACCGATCGTCTGCAGCGCGGTAATGCCAGTGGGCGGGTGTTTCGTTCAGCCGGTACACGTTCATACCGGGTTCTTTTTTCAGTGCCTCGTAAGTGGCTGTTAGTGTAGTAGTGTCTTTGGCATACAGGTGCAGCAAA
>CAZDHQ010000935.1:0-1938 GCA_964505135.1 uncultured Ferruginibacter sp. | reverse complement strand
TTTCAGCTATCCAAAGAGCATGGGAGAAATAGTGTTGTACGATCGCAAGCCAACAGAGGAAGTAAGAGAAGTATTCAATGACAATGCCGGCGGTGGTTATGATCCATTGTATCCTTTTGGAGCAGGTCTTAGTTATACTACATTTGAGTACAGCGATATCAATCTTAGCAGCAATACACTTACTGCAAATGATAAACTAACGGTAACGGTTACAGTAAAAAATACCGGCAGCCGTGCAGGTAAGCATTCAGTGGAATTGTACACACGTGATATGTACGCCAGCATTACACCCAGCATGAAACGCCTGCGTGCATTCCAAAAAGTTGAACTGAATGCCGGTGAAAGCAAACAGGTAAGTTTCACCATTGATAAAAACGATTTGGCCTTTGTAAACAAACAATTGCAAACGGTAACCGAGGCCGGCGATTTTGAAGTGATGGTAGGAGATAAGACGGCGAAGTTTGTTTATAAGTAAAATAAAAATGCATGCGTAGATTTTTTTGGGACAAGCATTTGAGCACTGTTGAACTTCAGTGGCGTCGCACTCTTCAACAATCTTTAATGCTATTGAGCATTGCAGGCGTTTTTTTATTGAGTACTCAGCAATGCATTGCTCAAAAATTGTATGCACCCAATCATCCTTTTATACAATACACAGGACGAATTGATTTTAGTAATCCTGCATTACCAAAATACTGGCAGCCTGGGGTATATGTTCATTTCAAATTCAAAGGCCCATCATGCCAGGTGATTTTAAAAGATGAAGCGCTCTGGGGAAAGAACCACAATTACCTGGAACTGGTAATTGACGGCAAAGCAGTGAGAAGCCAAACCCAATCAGAATCAGATACCATCCTGCTTAAAGGGGATGTGTCAAAAAAGATACATGACGTAGTGATATGCAAAAACACAGAAGCCAATATTGGTTACCTGGCATTTGCAGGTGTTCGCTGCAGGGAGCTGGTAAAGCCATCTCCCAAACCAAAAAGAAAAATTGAATGCATTGGTAATTCCATCACCTGTGGCACGGGCAGTGATCAATCGTCTATAGCTTGTGGCAAAGGGGTATGGCAGGATCAACACAATGCTTACATGAGCTATGGTGCAGTTACAGCAAGAGCATTAAATACACAGTATCATCTTTCGTCTGTTTCGGGCATTGGTCTCATGCACAGTTGCTGCAATTTAAATATCACCATGCCGCAGGTGTTTGATAAGATTGACATGCGAAATGATACACTGGCATGGGATTTTAAAAATTATCAGCCCGATGTGGTTACAGTGTGCCTGGGTCAAAATGATGGCATACAGGACAGCTCCATTTTTTGCAGCAACTATATTTCATTCTTACAGCAATTAAGAAGTGTTTATCCAACTGCCCGTTTTGTTTTATTAACCAGCCCAATGGCAAATGCACAGTTGAGGCAATTTATGAGTAGCAGTATTAAGGCAGTAGCAGCAGCCATGCATGCAAAGGGCGACGACAAAGTATTTACCTATGTTTTTGAAAAGCAATACAGCGCTGGTTGTGATAGTCATCCATCTTTAGAGCAGCATAAAGAAATTGCGGCATTGCTTACAGCGTATTTAAAAAAGCTTATGTTTTGGTAATTAAAAATAGAAATCAAAAGCCTGGATTTTTCCAGGCTTTTCAGTTAAATATCTATAGAGTCATATACAATCACTTTCTTCCACAGGTGTGAGTAGTCTTCCACAAATTTTAAATGGATGGGATCGGTTTGATAACTGTCCTGGTTGGCAGCGGTTTCAAAAAAGCAGCACCATGATACAGCATAGGATTTTTCAATCACAGGTCTGTTGGTGTTGGCAGGTAAGCCAATGTGAAATTGCTGGATGGTTTTCACAGTTGATAATTTATGCAGTCCTTCAATTAGTTTATCACGGTCTGCAGTACTGTCCGGGTTGTTCAGCCAAAAA
>CAZDHQ010000934.1:0-1940 GCA_964505135.1 uncultured Ferruginibacter sp. | reverse complement strand
CTTAATAAAAAAGATGAACCCTGAGCAACCCACGATGGACGCAGCTTCTTATATGAAAAGCTATGACCTTAGCTTTAGTCCGGTAAAAGAAAAATACTTTAAAGTGGTAGTGAAACCGGTGATGGTATTGCCGCAGTGGCATAGAGGAAAGGGAGATAAGGGTTGGGTGTTTGTGGATGAGTTGCTGGTGAATTAGTTTTTTGAAGCTTGAGTTATACAAAAACGAAAACCCTTTACATATGTCAACATGGACTCAATTTTATGTTGAAACCGATAATAAGTCGATGATAGTTGGTATGCTGAAGTCATTAACAGGCATTTCAGAAGAGAGCCTTGGTGCATACCCTGAAGACATGTACGACAATTATTTATTTAATGAAGATGCGAAACCATCTTACCTGGCAATCGCTTCAATATCTCCTCACTGGATAACGGTAAGCCACAATAGTTTTAATAGGCTAACTGATTGGGGCGAAATATTATCAAAAAAGCTGGATACAAAGGTTATTGTTACGATAGCACAAAGTGTTTCCGATGGTTATTATTTTTCTATGTACGATAAGGGCAAAATGGTAAGGGAGATTGAAGTATGCTATAGTGAAGACTTTAAGCCAAAAAACTTTGGTCAACGGTTTGCTTTTGAAAATGAGCAGCCAGGCAGTAAGACGGAGTATGGCGGAGAGATAGAATACTATTTTGGCTTTGAAGAAATAGAAGATTATTGCAGGCATTTTGGTTTAGCCATCCAGAATAATTTTAGTGACTATGAATGGACAATTTTAAAAAACGGAATTAAGCAGCCGACTATTAACGACTTTATACAGCAGCAGCTGGTAAAGAAGAAAAAGGCCTGGTGGAGGTTCTGGTAATATATTTGCCGATATTAATAGCAGCTTATATTTAATACATCTTAACCTTAAAACCTATGCCTGAGCTTTTCATATTCCTAATCGGCTTACCGGGGTTAATTGTATTTATTCAATTCTTACTATTCCTGATTAAAGGAAGACTACCTGGTAAAATAGCCGCTGCAATCACTGAAATTTTTTCTTTAATCGTTCTGCCTTACATGTATGCCAACTTTGGCAATGAAAATATATGCTGTGCCGATGAAGTAGACACAGCTGCATTCTCTCCTAAACATCAATTGACAATACTTGTAATCATTGCATTGGCATTGAGTGGATATATTTATTCAAAATTTCGTTCCTCCATTGCGCCACCAGTTATTGAAGTGCTGGTTAACACTGCTATTTTAACCGGTATCATTTTAAATGCGTTCATCTTTTTTCATACTACTGTTTGGTTCTATTCGGTATTTGGGGCATTGCCGGTGATACTGTTAGGCATAATGATGCTGGCTAAAAACCAGCGGATCTTCTCAACACAATTTGTTCAGCAGGAAAAAGCAAATAAAATAGAGTCAATTGCATGGAAAATATTGTTGGCAAAGCCTTTTATAAAATTTCCATTGCTACTGGTACTTTGTATTCCCTTATTGATGTTGATCAGTTCTGTTCTGTTATTATTTGGGCAAAAGCCTGATTCCATCGTCAGGGCATTTACAGAAACCTATAAGCATGGGTTTTCTCAATGGGATTATAAATGTGATAATGTTGATTGTGGAGGACACTATCTCTGCTCTGTAGCAGCTAAGGGGCATAAGAAGATTGTGAAGCCTACCAGGTTTGGTGTAAGAAATAATGGACTCATTATTTGCAACAGGCAGTTGCTTATTGCCAATGCATTTGAAGAAATCCTGCAACAAAAATTTCCTTTTATCCATAAGCAAATCAGGAAGCAGTACAACAAGGTGGGCGATTGTATTCATCGATATTATGGTGTCTTTGATATCAAGCTGGTGTCTGATTGTATTTATTTTTTAATGAAACCGCTGGAATGGTTTTTTCTCTTAACCTTGTATTGTATTGACAGGAACC
>CAZDHQ010000933.1:0-1944 GCA_964505135.1 uncultured Ferruginibacter sp. | reverse complement strand
TTATGATTGTATGTTTATAAAAATTAAAACATATCCTCAATCATTTCTTTATTGATCATTATTCCAGTTGTAGTGCCCATCGCCACTGCATTAGCAACTGTACGCATTCTACCGGCATTGTCACCGCAGGCATACACACCGGCAACACTGGTTTTATTAGTAGCATCAATCTTGATATATCCTTCGGGTGTTAATTCAACACCTAAGTCTTCCACAAAATTGGCATGTTGCACAAAAGGTAACCTTGCATATAGCGCTTTAACAGCAGCCGTTGTTCCATCAACAAAAAGAATAGCATTGATATACCCGGCAGCATGCTCAAACTGGTGAATTGCTTTTTCCTCAATTTTTATTTGATGTATTGCAAGCTTTTCCAATTGCGCTATGGTTAAAGTGGATTTACCATTTGTATAAATGATTAGATCATTTGTCCAGTTACTGATTAAAGATGCCAGCTCAAATGCTGTATCGCCATTTGCAAGTATGCCGGTAGTTTGATGCTTAACTTCATATCCATGGCAGTAAGGGCAATGCAAAACGCTTATTCCCCAGCAGGCTGCAAAGCCAGGTATACCCGGCATAATATCCATGATACCCGTTGCAAGAATTAGTTTGGATGCAGCGTATTGTTCTCCGGCTTGCACCTGAACAACAAAACCATTCTTTGTTTTAACAGCACCTGTTACAATAGCATGCATCAACTTAACTGAATTGTAATTACTCAACTGTTGTCTTGCAACAGAAGCAATTTCAGCGGGTGCCTTTCCATCATTGGTAAGAAAATTATGTGATAGCGGTGTTTGTTTATTGCAGGGATCACCAGCATCAATTACTAGCACTTTTCTTAATGCTCTTCCCAATGCCATTGCTGCTGCAAGACCTGCATAGCTACCGCCGATGATGATTACATCAAATAATTTATCCTGTTGCATATGTTTTAGTACTTATTGAATTACAGCATTACCGTTTTTCCTCTTTAAAAATCGATTTAACAGAAATTCTATAAATGGTACTCCAATAAACATCATCCATGGAACCAATGAAATAGTAAGAATAAATGTTCGCTGGTACAAAGGGAAGCCAGACAACAGCTCACCAAAAAGAAACAGGAACAATGTGATGGAAGGATAGATCACCATCCAAATCTTTAACGATAGTAATAGTTTTGCTTTTGTTTTCATGTAGATTGGTTTAATCTTTATCTATCACAAAACTAGCATACTGCAAAGGGCCTGTGGTAGGACGCTTATGAAGTTGAATAGGACTTATTTAAAATTCTTACGGAATATTTCAGGCGATTGACCAGTATGTTTTTTAAAGAAGCGGATGAAATAAGATACGTCTTCATAGCCCAGGTGATCTGCAATTTCTTTCACCTGTTCTGGTGTGGCAAGTAAATATCTTTTTGCTTCCAGTAATATCTGTTCATTGATAAGATCAGAAACAGTTTTACCAACAGCAGCCTTGGTTATTGCATTTAATTGGTAGGATGAGAGATGTAAAAGATCGGCATAGTCAGCAACACTTTTTTTGGTAGCGATATTTACTTCCATCAATTGCAGTAATTCTTCAAAGCGCTCCTGAGAATAGGTGCCCTCTGTTTTGGTAATGCTCGCCGGATTGCGGCTCTGCCTGATGTATTCGATAAAAAACAGATCAAGGTTTGCTTTGATTACTTCTATATAACCTTCCTGTTTTTGTGAACATTCCTGATACATATTTTCCAGGAACGAAAGGAGTTTTTTTAATCTTGCAGCTTCTACTTCGCAAAAATTTTTGCTGGCTGCCTTTTTCCAGCGGTGTTCCGTTATCGTCTTTTTGGGTTGATAAAAAGTAAGATCAAACTCCATTAAAAAGCCGGTACTATCAGCGCTTAGTTCGAGCCTGTGTACCTGGCCCGGCCTCAGAATAAAGATGGAATCACCATGTACCGGGTATTTAATA
>CAZDHQ010000932.1:635-1945 GCA_964505135.1 uncultured Ferruginibacter sp. | reverse complement strand
AAGTGGTTTGCTATGCGCTTGGATCACTGCTTTATCATAAATGTTTTTATTATTATTAATAAATAATCCTAAAACTATCTTTCAAATTTATGCCACTAATAAAGTAGTAAGTAATTCACATTTTATTGCACCCAATAACCACTAACCTTACGTATAATAAGCAAGCATGTTTTAATCAGGGATCGTTATTATTAGCCCTCCTTTGCAATCAAAAAATGAATTATCCTTTAATATAATTTTTTCGTCCAATGGCATACATTGTAATTTTTCAACAAAATCCCTTGTGAACTTTTTGATTTGTTCACCTGGGTTAGTTATGCCTTTCTCCTGCATTTCTTTTCTTACTGTATAAATGTCCAGATAATGCCTAACATCAAGGGGCTTCATTAAATTTATATTTATTACTCAGTTTTTCGGTTCTGTATACTAAACGATGAACACTTTTCCTGCGATCGATTGGTTTAAATGCGTAAAAGATTAGCCGCTAAGGGGCATGCTAACCCGTCCTGGAAAAAAAACTTCAACTCATCCCTGTATCTTAGAACTTTTTGTTTTGAAGTAGTCGTTTGTCAGATTGGCTTAAAGCTTACCATACACTAGCTCAATCCTATGCCCGGTCAATGCTTCCAGTTCCTTGACAAAATCTTCTTTAAACTCACTGCTCCAATTCCAGAATGTAAAACCAAGATTTCCAAAAGCCCAGTTGGGATCAAACTTGTATTGAGTAATCGAATATGCCTGCGAACAACCCGGGCAAATGATTTTGTCATTACCCGTTTCGTTCATCCATTCATCCAGTGCGGAGCCCCAATCTGAGTCTACAATATCTTCATTGCAACCTGGACAATTGATGGTGTCCACACCTGCTGAGAAAAACACCCGTTTTTCTACAATCACTTCCACGCCATCATTGGGCGTTCCGTGGCTGGCATCTTCAAGTGCCAGCCAATAATTTTCTGCAGGAGGATAACCGTTTTTTGCTCCAAGAACACAATCAGTTAAGCTACCTGAAATAACTTTTCTATCTACCAGGTGTTGAATAACCTTGTCAGCTATAGTTTTAGCGGATGCTGTATCAACGCTAACAAAAACTATATTTCCATAAGTGTCTCCCATTTTCCTTTTTATTTATTTACTACTAGCAATTGGGTAAAACCTGCACAGGAAACCATGCACAATCTTCCGCCCGATAGTTATTCGATCCTGCTACTGTTAGGAGATACCAATAACCTGGACCAGCCGGATTTGCTAAACCCCTTCATGTTGGCAGCAGTTTTCAATTAGTGTTCTTGAAAATAAGGCTTGCCTTT
>CAZDHQ010000932.1:0-602 GCA_964505135.1 uncultured Ferruginibacter sp. | reverse complement strand
AAACTTCTGACCACCATTGAAGGTCAGTTTATCTTTTCGCTGATTTTTTCTATACGAAATTTTTGGTCGGTCAATAATGATACTACTATCTCCTGAATTGGAAACTCAGGCAACTTTTCAACTTCTTTAAATTCAATTGTTATCTCGCCATTTGTAAACCTATTTTCAATTTTGCGGCAATTATTAAGTTTTGCAAAGACTTGTAAATTGTCAATAGTCTTTTTATCTGCATACAGTTTAATGTATGTTACCATTGCAAATTGCCTTGGATATTTTTTGCCATTGGATAAAATGCTATTGTATTTTTTAAATGTCATTGACTGCATTATTTGGGTTTTTGTAAAGCCCAAATGCTGTAAGTATTCTGACTGGTATTCTAATATTGTTAATTCGCTTTTTGAATTTAAGGGCGGGCGCACCAGTTAGTGCCAAAGGGCGTGCCGGCTGCGAGTGGTAAAATGGTTTTTAAAGGCTGAACAAAGATGAAATCGGTATCGTTGACGGTTTTTCCGCGGACCATGGCGAAGCGGACGGGAGTGAAGAAGTTGCGCGCCGCCAACCGCATTCCCGCGGTGATCTATGGGCGTCATCACGCCCCGGAG
>CAZDHQ010000931.1:0-1951 GCA_964505135.1 uncultured Ferruginibacter sp. | reverse complement strand
TGAGAAGAATACTAAAAAAGAAATTTGAAGTGGGTTTGTTTGATGATCCATTTAAGTTTTGCAATGAAGAAAGAGAGAAAGCAGAATGGAATAACCCTAAACACATGGAATTTGCAAAAGAGATGGCAAGAAAAAGTATCGTATTGTTGAAGAATGAAAATCAAATACTGCCAATTAAAAAGGATACGAAGACAATAGCATTGATTGGCCCATTTGTAAAAGCCAAGAGCGATAACCTTGGTTTCTGGAGTTATGATTGGCCGGATGATTCCACAAGAATTGTTTCCATCTGGCAGGCTGTACAAAACAAGATTGGTGCTTCTGCAAAAATGCTGTATGCCAAAGGATGCGGCATTACTGATACAAGCCGTGCAGGATTTGCCGAAGCAGTAGAAACAGCCAAACAGGCTGATGTAATAGTGCTCACCGTTGGAGAGGCGAGAGATATGACGGGTGAAGCAAAAAGCCGCAGTAGCATTCAATTACCGGGCGTGCAGGAAGAATTAATCAAAACGTTGGTAGCAACAGGAAAGCCAGTGGTGGTACTAATTAGTGCAGGCCGCCCGCTTGTATTTAACTGGACTGCAGACCATGCCCCTGCAATCGTATATACCTGGTGGTTAGGCACCCAGGCGGGCAATGCTATTGCAGATGTATTGTTTGGGGATTACAATCCCTCCGGTAAACTACCAATGAGTTTTCCTGTTACCGAAGGTCAAATTCCAATTTATTATAATCATTACAATACCGGCCGTCCGGCAATGAACGACAGCGATCGTTTTTATCGTTCTGCATATACAGACCTTTCATTGTATCCAAAATATCCTTTTGGTTATGGATTGAGTTATACTAAATTTTCTTACAGTGATCTCAAGCTAAGCAAATCAATAATAAAGGAATCTGATCGGCTAACCGTGACCGTTACTGTGAGCAATACTGGCCAGTATGATGGTGAAGAAACGGTGCAATTGTACATAAGAGATCTGGTAGGAAGCGTTGTGCGGCCTATAAAAGAGCTGAAAAGATTTCAAAAGGTATTGCTGAAAAAAGGTGAATCAAAGGAGATAAACTTTATACTAACGGTAAACGATCTTCGCTTTTATAATGATCAACTGCAATACATTTATGAGCCTGGAGATTTTCAGGTATTCGTTGGCGGTAGTTCCGCAGAAGTAAAGCAAGCAACCTTTACGCTTCAGTAAGCACAATTTATTAACATACTGCCCCGGTAGACTAAACAATGCCGGGGTATTTTTGTAGATTTATAATGCAGATTTATTTCGATTATCTCCGTCTGCGTTATAACTATTTGCCTGCCTTCAAAAGCCACTAAAAACATATTGGAAAACCAGCCTTCTGGAACCTCTTTATCCAACATACTAATTGTAAAGACCAGCCTGTGCCCTCCTGTTAACAGTGGCACAGGCTTATTTATAAAAAATCCCACAACAAAAGCTGTGGGATTATCATGCATAAATAACTTTTTTACCACCCTAACAACCATGCAAATATCAGCGGCGCCACAATCGTAGCATCACTTTCTACTATAAACTTAGGCGTATGTATATCCAGTTTACCCCAGGTGATTTTTTCATTTGGTACCGCACCGGAGTAAGAACCAAAGGAAGTGGTACTGTCGCTTATTTGACAGAAATAACTCCAGAAAGGAACATCATGCCATTCCAAATCCTGGTACATCATGGGCACTACGCAAATAGGGAAATCTCCCGCAATACCGCCACCGATTTGAAAGAATCCAACACCCTTACCTGCAGAATTATTCCTGTACCAATCAGCTAACCAAACCATGTATTCAATACCGCTTTTTACTGTACTTGCTTTTAGTTCACCTTTAATCACATAGCTGGCAAAAATATTGCCCGTAGTACTGTCTTCCCAGCCGGGGCATACAATTGGTAAATTCTTTTCAGCCGCAGCTACTATCCAGCTG
>CAZDHQ010000930.1:0-1958 GCA_964505135.1 uncultured Ferruginibacter sp. | reverse complement strand
CTGGCTGTTGGGCGTATAGTGGAGGCCGTTAGTAAGAGTAAATATTGGGATTCCACCGTCATCTTTATTACCCAGGATGATTCACAAAGCGGTTGGGATCATATCTCTTCATACAGAACCATCGGGTTAGTGATTAGTCCTTACAGTGCAGGCAAGCTGGTTACGGCTAATTATAATCAAACCTCCATGCTCAGAACCATTGAACAAATCCTGGGCATACCACCCATGAACATTATGGATGGAACTGCAAGGCCGATGACGGAATGTTTTGCAACGACCAAACTACCAGCGGCACCTTATACTTACCGGCAAAATAATATTCCACTAAATCAAATGAACCCGGGCTTGCATGCGCTCAGTGGTAAAGCACGCAGGTATGCATTGCAATCCATGGAAGAAGTATTCAACGAAGTGGACGGCGGAGAAGACGATGCCATGAACCGTATTCTTTGGTTCTATGCAAAGGGGGAACAGCAATATCCGGGAACAAAATAATATACCTAGATAGGAAAAGCTGTCTGCAAAGGATTGCCAACCTTCGAAAGGTTGGCAATCCTTTTTTAAAGCACCTTGCAAAAAGTGTTATATGTTTTCTTATGAAATGGATGTTTTTGGGACAAGCCTTAGCAATATTTTTCAGCATCGTTGTGTCACACCCTTGTACTGTTTGTTCTTGTATCATCTGGTGAAATAAGCCTCTTTTAAATATTCAGTTGCGAAAAGAAATATAACCGATACATAGTCTCTTAAAAATCCCACCATACAACTATATTTGATTCTCCTTTCCAAAAGGATAAAAACGATTGCTAATGAACTTCACCAACCACACAGCCATTGTAACCGGTGCCGGCCAGGGCATTGGATTAGAAATTTGTAAACAGCTTGCTGCAAATGGAGCACATGTAATACTGAACGACGTAAATGAGGCATTGGCAAACAATGCAGCAGCTGCCATCAATGCAACAGGTGGCTATTGCACGGCCATACCCGGTGATGCAAGTGATTTAAATGTGATCAATAAAATGGTAGCTACTGCCGTTGAGAGCCATGGCCATTTGGATATTGTAATTGCCAATGCTGGCATTACACTCTTTGGTGATTTTTTTACTTACACACCTGAGGCATTCAGTAAAGTGATGCAGGTGAATTTAGGTGGCACTTTTTTCCTGGCACAGGCAGCAGCCAATCAAATGAAGACACAGCAGGAGGGGGGAAGTTTATTGTTTATGTCTTCTGTTACCGGTCACCAGGCACATAAAAATTTAGCAGCCTATGGCATGAGTAAGGCTGCACTGGAAATGCTGGCAAAAAATTTAGTGATTGAGCTATCGCAATACAAGATCAATGTCAATTGTATTGCACCCGGGGCAACAGCTACTGAAAGAACATTGGAAGATGAAAGTTATGAAAGTACGTGGAGCCGTATCACGCCCATGGGCAGATCTGCCAACGTAAACGATATTGCAGCCACTGCATTATTTCTTGTATCATCATCAGCTAAACACATCACCGGCCAGAGCCTGGTGGTAGACGGCGGATGGACATGCGTGAGCCCTTCACCTTTTTAATGGATATTTGGGTAATGGATAATTGATAATGGGATAAAGGATAATTGAGAACCTCCGACTGAAAGCTCTTCCTTGCCAACGGTTTAAACGCCTTAAACGAATTGATCTCACTACTTGCGTAATAAACTATATCAAACGCCTTCAAACGGCTAAAACTTCAACATTCAAAAAAAATTTCCTCATTCCGCCAAACCACCCTAAATTTGTCCATCTTTTAAGTAGACTTGTGAGTTATAATATGCCAAATTATTCCCCAATAGCGTTCAGTTGCTGTTGTTGTTGCAGCCGCATCGAGTAGTATCCTACTGGCATACCTTTTCAATTATCAAAAACTTTAAAAAAATAATGAGCAAACTTAAAAATGATTTATCTGGATTACTCTACCAAATT
>CAZDHQ010000929.1:0-1958 GCA_964505135.1 uncultured Ferruginibacter sp. | reverse complement strand
CGGATTATTTTAACGCCTGAAAAAGAAATGGAAGGCATTACACCAGATGAATTAATTGATGCTATTCTTAAAACAGTGGAGGTGCCAAGATAGATGAGTTTTTTTTCAAAATATATTGGACAGTTATTTTTAACCAACCGCTTTTATGTGGCCGGAGCAATTTGTGCTGCCTTATTTATAACAGCATTTTTTATTCCTCCAATGTTGGTGATAGCCAAATTCGTCTTCTACATTTTTTTGGCGCTGGTAATCATTGACTATTTCTTTTTGTTTGCGTTGGGCAAAACACCCACAGGAGAACGCATCACGGCAGACAGGTTTAGTAATGGTGATGAAAACAAAGTGACTTTAGTTATTACCAATAATATGCCTTTCCCGGTGCAGATGGAGATTATTGATGAACTGCCTGAACAATTTCAAAAAAGAGATGAACTCACGGTAGTAGATTTTAAGGCAAGGCAGCAGCGCAAGATTGTATATTCATTGAGACCAATAACAAGAGGCGAATATTTATTTGGAGATTTACTACTATACATACGTTCTGGTTTGCGGTTATTAATGCGAAGGCACAGAATTGATGCAGCTACCACGGTGCCGGTCTACCCTTCATTTATGCAGATGCGTAAGTACCAACTGTTGTCTGGTACTACTATTCAATCCGAAGAAGGCAGCAAACGTATGCGTAAGATTGGCCATAGCATGGAGTTTGAGCAGATTAAAGAGTATGTGGCAGGAGATGATATCCGCACCATCAACTGGAAAGCAACAGCACGTAAGTCATCTTTAATGGTGAACAATTACACCGATGAAAAAAGCCAGCAGGTGTATTGCATCATTGATAAAGGCAGATTGATGAAGATGCCTTTTAATGAACTCAGTTTATTGGACTATGCCATCAACAGCACATTGGTGCTTAGCAATGTTTGTTTGCAAAAACAGGACAGGGTAGGGCTATTAACTTTTTCAAACAAGATGGGCAACCTACTTGCGGCAGACAGGAAGCCAATACAGATGGCCAACATTCTGCAGTTGTTATACAACCAGGACACTGCCTTTTTAGAAAGCGATTACGAGATGCTGTACATGCAGATCAGGAGCCGCATAAAACAGAGAAGCCTGCTGGTATTGTTTACCAATTTTGAATCTTTATCCGGATTGAAAAGACAGTTGAATTATCTTCGCTCTATAGCAAAACATCATTTGTTGCTGGTAGTATTTTTTGAAAACTCAGAGTTAACGGCACTGGCAGCAAAAGATGCCGAAGATTTGGAACAGGTTTATTTAAAGACAATCGCAGAGAAATTTGCGTATGAGAAAAGACAGATTGTAAAAGAGCTCATGAAATATGGCATTCTTTCAATATTAACTCCTCCTGAAAAACTAACTATCAACGCAATTAATAAGTATTTGGAATTAAAGGCAAGGCAGGCCACTTAGTTGAAAATCGATAATTGGTCAATTAATAATTAAAGATTCATATTGTATTCTTTCGATTATTTTGCAGCTCTTCTTTCACCATCTTAATTATTATTCTTGGCTAAAAAAGAAACATATCGGCACAAGCATGCAGATAAAATTGGTGATGCAGGCCAAACAAAAGAACGAAAAGAACGCATCCCAATTGATCCTGCAATACAGCAATCCTATTTAGAAGGTAAAGCGATTTTAATTGACAAACCACTGCACTGGACATCATTTGATGTGGTGAGAAAACTGCGGAACTTATTGCAGATAAAAAAGATCGGGCATGCAGGTACACTGGACCCACTGGCAACTGGATTGCTCATTGTATGCACAGGAAAGTTTACCAAAAAGATCAATGATTATATGGCACAGGAAAAAGAATACACTGGCCATATTACTTTAGGAGCCGTTACTCCCACGTATGACCTGGAAAGTGAACCGCAGGATTTTAAAGAGGTGTTTGATATAGATGAAGACTTAATAAAAAAAGCTAC
>CAZDHQ010000928.1:0-1963 GCA_964505135.1 uncultured Ferruginibacter sp. | reverse complement strand
GTATTTCTTCTGGGAACTGGTGGGTGTTTCATCTTTCTTGTTAATTGGATTTTATTACGATAAACCAAGTGCGGTAGCAGCCTGTAAAAAGGCGTTTATCGTCACCCGTTTTGCCGATCTTGGATTTTTAATCGGTATACTGGTACTTTCTTTTTACGCACATAGTTTTGATTTTACTATTTTAATTCAGCGTTTAACTGATTATAGTCTTCCGGAAACACAGGCTGCGGTCACAGCCTCATTTATGGGTATATCTGCGTTATCATGGGGAGCTGCTCTGGTATTTGTGGGTGGTGCAGGTAAAAGTGCTATGTTCCCTTTGCATATTTGGTTGCCTGACGCAATGGAAGGTCCTACACCT
Organism: uncultured Ferruginibacter sp.; assembly: GCA_964505135.1. GTDB lineage: Bacteria > Bacteroidota > Bacteroidia > Chitinophagales > Chitinophagaceae > Ferruginibacter. Next base: position 1,602 of record CAZDHQ010000928.1, on the reverse strand, counting down.
GTTTCTGCATTGATACATGCAGCTACCATGGTGGTGGCGGGCGTATTTCTGGTGGCAAGATTGTTCCCCGTCTTCAGTATGTCTCAGCCGGTGTTGAATATGGTTGGATATGTTGGTGCATTCTCCTCCGTATTTGCAGCGGTGATTGCATGTACGCAAACAGATATCAAAAGAGTATTGGCTTATTCCACTATGTCGCAGATTGGATTTATGATGTTTGCACTGGGTGTTTCAGGTGCCAATGGTGAAAATAGTCTTGGTTATACCGCCTCTATGTTCCACCTGTTTACACATGCTATGTTTAAAGCATTGCTCTTTCTTGGTGCTGGCGCTGTTATTCATTTTGTTCACAGCAATGAAATGAAAGACATGGGTGGCTTGAGAAAACATTTGCCCATCACTCATGCTACTTTTTTAGTTGCATGTCTTGCCATTGCTGGTATTCCACCATTTGCAGGCTTCTTTAGCAAAGAAGAAATTTTGTTAGCCGCTTATGAGCACAACAGGGTTATTTATTTTCTTGCTATAGGCACATCAGCACTCACAGCTTTTTATATGTTCCGGTTATACTTCAAAATATTTTGGAACAGGGAAGCTCAGCTACATGGAGAACATCATGGAGAAGATAGTGCAGCAATGATGTTACCTTTAATTGTGTTAGCGCTTGCCGCTGCTTTTGCAGGCTTCATACATTTTGGCGAATTCGTTTCTGCAGATGGAAAGCCAATCCCAACTGAATTTCATTTAACCTTTTCTATTGCGCCGGTAGTACTGGCATTAATTGCTATTTTGGTTGCATGGGTTTTATATAAAAAGGAAAATGAAAGGCCGGAAAAATTGAAGGCATCATTGAGAGCTTTATATGAAGCAGCTTATCATAAATTTTATATTGATGAATTGTATCTCTTCATCACCAAAAACATCATCTTCAATTTGATTGGAAGGCCGGCAGCGTGGATTGACAAGAATATAGTGGATGGCCTCGTGAATGCAACAGGCAATGGAACAAGCCTGCTGTCTGAAAAAATTAAAGGCTTACAGTCTGGTAAGGTACAGCAGTATGCAATTTATTTTTTAGTGGGTGTTGTGGTATTGGCAGCGTTGTTTATCTACTTATACCCCCAAACCCCCTAAAGGGGGCTTAAGGCAACAGTATTATTTCGTTAGAGCATGAACACACTTGCTAAATGAAGATGATTAAAGAACCGAAGATGATGTGGAAGAATAAAAAAATTATTAAAGAACAAATGAACCGCTTCTTCCCTAAAGGGGAAGGAGAAGGAGGATGGGGCCAATGAATCTTTTATTACTCATATTAATTCCTTTAGCCACAGCAGTAGCAGTATTGCTAATGCCAAATAAGGCAATGGTAAGATGGACAGCATTTATAGGATCTGCTGTACAGTTGGCTTTATCTGTAGGATTATATTCTGCATTCAGATCGGCAAGGGCTGCAGGTAATACAGCACAGATGCTGTTTGAGCAGCAGTACAAATGGTTCCGGGATTGGAACATCAGTTTTCATTTTGGTGTGGATGGTATTAGCGTTGCCATGATTATGCTTACTGCATTTGTGGTGGTAGCTGGTGTACTGGTCTCCTG
>CAZDHQ010000927.1:0-1967 GCA_964505135.1 uncultured Ferruginibacter sp. | reverse complement strand
ACATCTATTGGAAGGTGTATGAGAAGCGATGTGCCGGTTGGTACCAGTCTGAGCGGGGGTCTTGATAGTTCTTCTATTATTGCGGGTATATTTCAAAATCAAATAGATACCTCTAAGCTGAAGAGTTTTTCTGCTGTATTTCCCGGCTTTGAAAAGAATGAATCAAAATATATCCAAACGGTAGTAAGCAAGTTTGATCTTATTAATTATAAGGTAACTCCATCAGCTGATGAATTAATAAAAGACTTTGATAAGTTATTTTATCACCAGGAAGAACCTTTTCAATCTTCCAGCATTTACGCTCAATACAAAGTGTATGAGCAGGCAAAGCAGCAGCAGGTAAAAGTGATATTAGATGGACAGGGGGCGGACGAAACGCTGGCAGGATACCACCGTTATATCCATTGGTACCTGCAACAGTTGGTAAACCGAAAAAAGATTTCTTTGGCAATAAAGGAAAAGGCAATCTTTAGAAGAAATGAAATGAATTTTGAATGGAGCTGGTACAATTACATGGCTGCCTATTTACCTGCTCATGCTGCTATTCATTTGGAATCAAAAGCATATAAACTAGTTACCAAACAGCCAGACATTAGCCAGCAATTTGTAAACAGCATGCGGGGCAGGGAATGGGAAGGCATTCAAAAACCAGTGGTGACGAAATTGAATGATATGCTGTATTTCAATACCACTATGCTTGGCCTTGAAGAGCTGCTGCGTTTTGCTGACAGGAACAGTATGGCTCATGGTGTAGAAGTGAGGCTACCATTTTTATCCCATCAACTGGTTCAATACGCTTTTTCACTTCCTGCCAATTATAAGATGCAAAAAGGCTGGACCAAGTGGATATTGAGAAAAGCGATGGCAAAAAGATTACCCACCGAAATTGTATGGAGAAAAGATAAAGTAGGATATGAACCTCCAAAAAAAATATGGATGGCTGATCCAGCCATGGCAGAATATGTGCAGGAGTCAAAAAGAGTATTGGTAAAAAAAGGTATTTTAAAAGAAGAAGTATTGAATAAACCAGTGAAACCCAAGGACGCACATGAAAAAGATAATTATGACTGGCGTTATTTATGTGCTGCCAAACTTTTTTAATAGCATTATTTGACTAGCATAATCATTCAAAACAGCCATTTTAAAATCCGTTACTTTGCAATTCAATTTTTAATACCCGAAAATTTTGATCATGAGCAGTGAAAATAAATCATGGAAGCTGGATACTAAAATCATTCATGCTGGTGCAGAACCTGATCCGTCCACCGGAGCGATAATGACGCCTATTTTTCAAACCAGTACTTATGTGCAAAGTGCGCCCGGTAAGCATAAAGGTTACGAATATGCCCGCAGCCAAAACCCTACCCGTGCGGCGCTTGAAACCGCATATGCAATATTGGAAAATGGCAAATATGGTTTGGCGTTTAGCAGTGGTGTGGCTGCTACAGATGCAGTTATTAAATTAATGAATCCCGGTGATGAAGTAATTGCTGCAAGCGATATGTATGGTGGCACTTACAGGCTCTTCACTAAAATTTTTGAAAAATTTGGTATCAAATTTATTTATGTTGATACTACGAATGTTGAAAACATAAAAGCAGTAATCACTGATAAAACTAAATTGATTTGGCTGGAAACACCCACCAACCCGCTGATGAATATCACCGATATTGCTGCAGTGAGTGAAGTGGCAAAAGCAGCCAATGCTTTGCTTTGTGTAGACAATACTTTTGCTTCGCCTTATCTGCAAAATCCCATTGATTTTGGTGCTGATATTGTAATGCATTCTGCTACCAAATATTTGGGTGGCCACAGTGATGTGATACAGGGTTGCCTGGTGATGAATGATGCTGCATTAAAAGATCAATTGTATTTGATACAAAAAAGCTGCGGCGCTGTGCCTGGTCCGATGGATTGTTTCTTGGTATTGCGTGGTATTAAAACACTGCATGTAAGAATGCGGCAGC
>CAZDHQ010000926.1:0-1968 GCA_964505135.1 uncultured Ferruginibacter sp. | reverse complement strand
CCTGTAGAATTGAAAAATGAGATTCAAACAATAGATACAGAGTTGTTGGATGTTGAACCAGATGACGCTGAAAGTATTGACAAGAAACCTCTTAAACGGATAAAGAGGATATTTGAACAACTAACAGAAGAAGATTCGTCATTAAATAAAGCTGTTCATAAATCGAAACAACTAAAAGAAAAAATTCAAAAGCTTGGGAAATCTTATAATAAATTCGCACAATGGCTTGCTTTGCCTGTTATTCCGGATCTTCTTTTAGAAATTTGAAATTACTGTGTACAACAAAAGTATGCCAAATGCGGGGCAGAAGGAAGATCAATCATCAGCCAATCGCTATTGTGCATCATCAGGGCTTGGCAGAATTCTATTTGGCTTTTAGTTGTTAACTTCAACAATCAGTTTTTCAATCGGATTCTATATCGGGCTGACACAGCAACAAGTCCAGCCTTGCCGGTAAGCCTCGAACGTTGGCAGCAAGTGTAATGTGGCAGTTCGTTTAATCAATCAGCAATGTCTATAATAGCTTCTAATCCATTTTCACAAGTTTTCGATGTTACAGCAAGCAATATCGATGAACTTATAATCAAAGAAAATTCTTCTAAGAATAATTGTTTTATATCTCACGGCAGTATAATCATTGGGGGCTTTTTAATAATAAATAAAAAAAACTCTAAGACCATTTTAAATGTAACATTTTATAAGTCAAAGACTGACAATAAGTACATACCAAGATTAGAGTTTAGAAAAGTTGATAAGCAGGGCAATACAACGCAATCCAAAGGTGCAGACGCAATAATCAGATTTAGCGATGGTGACGAAGCAAGAAATTTATGGAAAGTAATCGGCTTTTTGCAAGGATTTAAAGAGTTGGTAGATTTAGGTGATTTTCATTCGAAATATCAAGCGGTCAGTTTCGATAGTTATCTAGTAGAATTTAGAAACAAAAAGCAAGCAGAAAAAGTTAGCGAGCTTTCGTCATTAGCAGAAAATTTAAAGTTATCTAATGATGAAATAAAAAGCTTGCTTTTTCCGCAACGTAGAAATTGCATTCATTGGTTTTATGCATTTTTAAAAGATCTAAGTAACAATGAAAAGATAAGAGCATTTGACTCATACAGAACAAAGCACAAAATTGCTGAACCTGGAGAGGAAGCCATTTGGCATCATTTCTTAAAAACAAACGACTGGATTATTGGATTAAATATTGACATCAGGTTTATCAGAGACTTGCTTTCAGAACAAAAAGTTGGAGCTGAAAATTCAAAAGGACAAGGCAGCCCAAAAGTAGACTTACTAGGCTTGTCATATTTTACGACATTAATTGAATTAAAGACAAGCAAAACCAAGATATTCAAGACTACAAAAACAAGCAGCTCTAGAAGTAACACATGGGATTTTTCAAGTGATTTTATTGAGGCATACAGTCAAACGCTTGCGCAAAGAACAGAAATAAACTCTGACAAGAATATATTAGATGAGGAGCAAAATCTTATAGACACCAAAATAAATAGAATTTTAGACCCTAAGGCTGTGTTGATATTGGGAAATAGAAATGACGAATTTCCTCATAAAAGAAACAGTGAATTTGATGTAAAGTCAGACTGCTTTGAGCGATTTAGAAGAGATTGTAGAAACATTGAAATTATCACTTATGATGAATTATTTGAAAGAGCCTTCCATATCGTCTTTCCCGAAAAAATACCTAAAAATTGGTATAATCTGAGCAGTGACGAATTCAAACGAAGTGTTCTAAAAGTGTAATTGAAGCACACCAGCCTAAGTGGCCAACACACAAAAATAGTTGCTTTAGCTAAGAAAGCTACACAACTATTTTTTTCAGCCGCACTGCAAAAACTATTTATTCAACCTTATTCAGGATGAATCATCTTAGTCAACCAATAACAGGATTTATTTGAAGCCATCCCATTTTGAGTACACTTTAAAAGTAGACTTTTTTCTTCATTGCAT
>CAZDHQ010000925.1:0-1969 GCA_964505135.1 uncultured Ferruginibacter sp. | reverse complement strand
TGGGATTAACTACTTTTATTGCTACAATATTGGAGTAGTATTTTGTACCGCAAACATCGTATGTCCTTCTAAATTCAGTGCTGGTATTAAGTAGTGGCAATATGTATCCAACAGAATCCTTACTGTTTACAGCTGGCTCCCATGATCCATTGTTAACTCTTTTTTCCCATGCCAGGAACGGAGATAGTCTTGCAGGAAAAAATGAGGGGCTGATATTGTTGTTGATATACAATGGAAATTGTTCCTGTGGATTTGGTATAGTATACCCCTGTGTAATGCTACCGCCTGATTGAGCTGAAAATGCCTGCGCATTGAGTGATAACTCGAAAGTTCCCTTATCACCTGCTGTTGCTCCTTCTACTATGATGCCGTAAGTACCAGCACAAAGTGTATCGGTAATGCGTGAGAATTTGATGGACTCACTTAGATTATCATTTGTTTTTAAAAATATATAGGATGAAGCTGTATTACCAGTAATTTTTACCAGGTGAATTTTTGTATCAAAATTAGTAGAAGGGTTATCTGTGCTGATGGTAACAGCAGATAAAGCCGGGAGTTCAAAAGTGTATACTACATCCGGGGAAGTACTAAATGCTGCATTGGCACTGGTTGTATAAGTATCAGGATATCCATATTTTCTATACGCAGTATCATTATAAGGCTGGCTGTAATTATTATTGATATGCCTTAGGTTTGCGCTTCCGTTGAGGGCACCAAACTGCAGTGGTGCACTAAAATCAACTCCGTTTACGTAGCGCCAATAATCCCTTAGCCGTACAAATCCATTGTTTGAAACCGTTAGTGAAAATTCATTGTAGTTACTGGAAGTCTTAGGCGTTTTTCTTGGATCACCAATCAAGTGTGCCTTTCCAAATACCACCACATCATCTAAGAACCCGAGTGTACCGGTTGTAAACTTGCAGGGAACCGTAACCACTGCCGGGGAACCTTTATAAAAACCCCTGATAGAAAGGTCAGTGCACTTATACGGACCCTGCGTTTGGGTACTGAAAAGATTTAATGTAACCTCAGGGCCAATAACAGTATTATAGGTATAACACAGCGTTGGGTTAGGAACAGTATAAGTGGGTATACTATCTTCATCATTCACCGGGTAAAAATTCATGGTCTGGCCATATACACCAGAACCAATGTTACCTGCCTGCTTTAATTGCAACAGGTAATTAAAGTTATCATTGGTTACCTGGCCGCTGGCCTGCATTAACAACAACAGCATGACGCCGCAATAAAATAGAATTCTTTTCATAAAGAAGTTATTATTGGCTAGTGGAATTTTGTGTAGGCAATTGACGCAATGTTTTATCAATAGCATTGCTGCGCTGGTTACTTTCTACCAGTAGGTACAGTAATAGCAGTAGTATCAATACCAATAAAGTAATAGTGGTAACCTGGCTATGTTTTCTGAAAAGCTGCACCTGTAAATCTTTTGTTGAATGAAATTACAGGCACCGGCAGGGGATTTTATTTTTCGAGGCAGGACATAGCAGGACAACCTGTGTGACAAATCAGGACAAAGCTGTTAATCCAATTAAATAGCTGCTTTTAGCCGTTTTGAGAAAGACCTTTTATGTAGTCTTCCAGGCCGTCTTCCACCGTAATCTGCAGGCGCTGGCGCAGCCGGCTTTTTGTTTTCCGCACAGCATCTGTACCAATGCCAAGCATGGAAGCTATGTGTTTATTGCCCAGGTTTAGGCGAAGCAAAGCGGCAAGCCTTAGCTCTGCGGTGGTAATGCCTGGGGCGGCCATCTGCAGTTGATTAAAAAATCCGGGATTGGCCTTTTCAAACATTTCTTTAAATCTTAACCAATCATTTTCTGTAAGGATTGACTGGTTTTGCAATTCATCGTTTGTGTATTGGTTTTGTTGGACCAGTTGATTTTGCAACTGCTCAATCAATTGATTTTTTTTTTTTAAATTCTGGTTTAATTTTTTACACATATCATTATAG
>CAZDHQ010000924.1:0-1972 GCA_964505135.1 uncultured Ferruginibacter sp. | reverse complement strand
AACGTTTAAAGGTGGTGGTGGTACATTGGCCAACTGCCTTGCATTTTCAAAGAACACTGCCTCTGTTTACCTTACTAACCTGGTAGGTGTAAACAGGGTAATTGAGTTTGCAAAGAGCGCTGGCATTACCGCTAAACTCCCCCCCTTCACTTCCCTTGCATTAGGTGCTGCTGAGATACCGATGCTTGAAATGCTTGGAGCTTATACAATGTTCCCTAACAAAGGCTTTAATGTGCAACCGCAGTTGATTACAAGAATAGAAGATAAAAACGGCAACCTGCTGCAGGAATTTATCAGTGAACCAAAGCAACTGATTAGTGAAAAAGACGCTTATATTATGGTGAAACTAATGCAGGGTGTGGTAGAAATTGGTACGGGTAAATCACTTAATGGCTATAATATACCAGCAGAAAAAGCTGGTAAAACGGGAACTACCAATGGCAATACTGACGGTTGGTTTATTGGCTACACACCTGAGTTATTAGCAGGCACCTGGGTAGGTTGCGATGATCCGTTTATCAGGATCTATGCAGGTACATCTGGTGGTAACGAAATGGCGCTGCCGAAGTGGGGGTATTTTATGAAGAAAGTATATGATGATAAGAAGTTACAATATGGTCAGCAGACAAAATTTGCTGAACCAGCTTCCTTTATCAATGACCCAATTTATGCAGATGCTTCTATGGATAAGTTAGTAAGAGGTGATGGGAACGAGGCACAAGACCAGGGAAATGGCGATGCTGCTGATTTTACGGACGAACCTTTAAATGATTTTAATGATGTACCAGCCGATAACGATGCAAACAAAACACTTGAGAAAAAAGATACTGCAAAAAAGATAATTGCACCAGCGGCCAAGCCGAATGAAAAGCCGGTTGAGAATAAAGATATAAAACAACAACCTGCCCCAGCAAACGCTTCCTCAAAACCAGAGGACAAGAACAAGAAGCCTGTTAAGAAACAGGAAAAGCCAAATAATGATTATGATAGGTAGGTTAATCAACGGGATTATTTTCCGAAGAAAACTTCTGTCCTGATTTTTTCAACAAGTTCGTGGGTCACTTTTTCCCCGGGATGTTGTTGTCTAAATTCCTTTAAACGTCTTTCCAATTCTTCCACCTTTTGGTCGTAGTCCATATTGGTCATTTGTTCAGGCAAAATCTTTTCAACAAACTGCTGGTATAGCTTATACCCTTCACTAAAAGCAATGCCCAGCATTAAACACGTGAAATAAAACGTAACAAAATTGGTGAGACTAAACCCAAATGTATACCAAAACCAAATTGCAAAAATGATCGGTATCGGTAAAAATATCCATTGATGATATTTAGAGATAATAAAGCCGGCATAATACAAAGGAATTCCAAAAGCCAGGTACCAGTTGCCGGTTTTATAACAATATAAAGGAACCAGCACCAGGGGAACCAATACGTAAAGAATCAAATAGATAAGTAACTTAGATTTCATAACTTATAAATTCTCCTGTCTGCGACTGTATTAAGTTTAAGCTCACAAAATAAACGATTGCAGTTTGTAAATATTTCAAAGGCGCAAATTTAAGATTTTTGTTAACGCTTATTTTTCATTTATTCTACCATACTCAAACTCATTTTTTAGTACCTGCTTAAAAGTAGAAAGTACTGTAGTGGAATCATAAAGGCCACCATAGTTTTTACCCGGTAAATAAATTGCATTCATTACTCCATATCTAACAGCATCAGGGAATTGGCTGCTGAATTCCCTGTATCCATGATCTCCCTGCAGGATGATCACCACATCCCTTCCTGCTTTTTCAAAGATTCGGTTAATCATATGCTGAATCAACTTATTGCCATATTTCATATATTCTACGTAATGTTTGTTAGTGCTATCAAACCCGTTAAATGCATACCTGTTATTGATTGGTAGTTCATTGCCGGCACTGTCATGCAAAATAGGTGGATGCGGAATCATAAAATGAAAATAATTGAAA
>CAZDHQ010000923.1:0-1972 GCA_964505135.1 uncultured Ferruginibacter sp. | reverse complement strand
TATTACAACAGCACAGAGGATAAGCATGAATGGAAACTGCAATTCAACCAGTATCATTTTGCCAACGACAATGAGGTAACCAATATCATCAATAAGCTGATAAGGATCTGCAGCGGAACAGATAAGGGCAAAAATATTTTTGCTGATCTTAATTTAAAGGAACTGCTGATAAGACTGGTGCAAAGCCAGCACCTGCAGCAAGTATCGATGGAAAGTGGTCATCATCAAAATGAAAGCCGGCTGCACTATGTGCTCAATTATATTCATGAACACCTTACCGAAAAAATTGCTGTAGATGCACTAAGCCGCAAAGCTTATTTAAGTCGTAATGTTTTCTTCAAATGGTTTAAAGAACAGTTTGGAATTACGCCACTAGACTATATCAACCAGGAAAGAATTAAACTGGCAAAGCAAATGCTGGCACAGCCCAACTACAAAGTGCAAACCGTGAGTTATATGTGCGGCTTTAATGATGTAAATTATTTTGTTCGTCTTTTTAAGAAGATGGAAGGAATTACACCCAAGGCTTACCAGGATTGCATGGTAAGGAATTGATTAATTCTGCTCAATTATGTCCACTTTTTTAACCTGTCCTGTCATTGCTAAGCATATTTAATTATTTTGCCTGTTCATACATAAGACAATGAAAGAGATTAAAAGCATGCAGCAAACCATGCGTTGGTTTGGGCCATCCGATCCCGTTAGTTTAACAGATATTAAACAGGCTGGCTGTACAGGCATTGTTACAGCATTGCATCATATTCCTAATGGGGTGGTTTGGTCTGTAGAAGAGATCAGCAAAAGAAAAGCGATTATTGAAGAAGCAGGATTAGCATGGAGTGTAGTGGAAAGTGTGCCGGTGCATGAAGCCATCAAAACACAGTCAGCAGGTTTTGAACAATACATTCAAAACTACCAGCAAAGTATCCGGAATCTAAGCGCCTGTGGAGTTCATATTGTTACCTATAATTTTATGCCGGTGCTGGACTGGACAAGAACTGATCTTTCCTATGAAATAGCAGATGGATCAAAAGCGTTGCGGTTTGAGAAAGCGGCCTTTGCTGCATTTGATTTATTTATGCTGAAAAGGGAACATGCAGCAACTGATTACGATGAAGCAACTATTAAAAGAGCAGGTGATCGTTTTGGTGCAATGGGTGATGATGAAAAAGCATTGCTGCAAAGAAACATCATTGCAGGATTGCCGGGAAGTGAAGAAAGCTTTACGCTGGATCAATTTCAACAAGCATTGGATGCTTATAAAAATGTGGATGCCGATAAACTGAGATCTAACCTCATTTATTTTTTGCAGCAAGTTATTCCGGTGGCAGATGAGTGCGGGGTTAAGATGGTAATTCATCCGGACGATCCGCCTTATCCTGTGTTGGGATTACCAAGAGTGGTGAGCACTGCAAAAGATATTGAAGCATTGATAGCGGCTGTGCCCTCCTTGAATAATGGTTTGTGTTTTTGCACAGGTTCATTTGGTGTAAGACCAGATAATGATTTGCCTGCAATGGTAAAGCAATTTGCTGACCGCATTAATTTTATCCATCTCCGCAGTACCAAAAGAAATGATTTCGGTGATTTTTTTGAAGACAATCATTTGGAAGGCGATGTTGATATGTATAAGGTGGTAAAGGAAATTATTGCGGTGATGCAGCAACGAAATACTGCGATTCCAATGCGGCCTGATCATGGCCACCAAATGCTGGATGATTTGAAAAAGAAAACCAATCCTGGTTATTCAGGTATTGGTAGATTAAGGGGGCTTGCCGAATTGCGTGGATTGGAAATGGGAATAGCTAAGTCTTTGTTTGAAAAATAGTTGATTAATTTTCTTATAAACGAAACAACAAACACACGTAATTATAAAATTTTACAAGTGTTTGTTGTTTCATATTTCTATCCTCACCTTTTAGTAATCTTCAGCTCTTTAAAATAACCAATCGTTGCAATGTCGACCCACAAC
>CAZDHQ010000922.1:0-1978 GCA_964505135.1 uncultured Ferruginibacter sp. | reverse complement strand
ACTTAAATTGAGCATGGCACTTTTATGGACGATGAAGCAATTGAGTTATTTAAAAAATATGGTACCTGGTATGTGCCCACTATTATTGCCGGCAAATCCACCGCCGATTCAGCAAAAATTCCGGGCTACTATTCAGAAATTGTAACACCCAAAGCGCTTGCAACTGGCCCTAAAATACAAGCCACTTTCGCAAAGGCGTACAAGGCGGGTGTAAAAATTGCCTTTGGTACGGATGCCGGTGTGTACATGCATGGAAAAAATTATATCGAATTTCAATACATGACGGAAGCTGGAATGCCGCCAATGGAAGCAATTAAAAGTGCTACCATCAGCGCTGCAACTTTGTTGGGGGTTGACAATATATTGGGCACCATTCAAAAAGATAAGCTGGCTGATATTATTGCGGTGGATGGTGATCCGCTTAAAGATATTGCTGTGATGGGCAAGGTAACATTTGTAATGAAAGATGGGAAGATTTACAAACAATGAAAACAATTCAGGAAACAATAACTACACTGGAGAATATTGTCAGTAAATATACATCGCTGCTTCAAGCTATTAGCGAAGCCGACTATGTTCTAAAGCCAGTTTCAGGTAAATGGAGCAAGAAAGAATTGCTTGGACACCTTGTTGATTCAGCACAAAATAATATAAGACGTTTTGTAATGGCACAGTACGAAGCGTTGCCGCAAGTTGTATATGCACAAGACGATTGGGTAACCATCGCTAACTATCAACACTATCCCACTCCCGATTTGATTTCACTTTGGACGCTATTAAACAAGCACATTTGTATTGTGTTAAAAAATATTCCTGACGGTGATGAGAAAAAGGAATGCATCACCAATGAGCCAAAAAGCATTGAGTGGATAGCCGCTGATTATATTAAGCATCTTTTACACCACCTCCACCAAATTTTAAATTTAGAACCTATCCCTTACCCTTAAGAATGTATAAACTACCGCATTTTACAGAAACAGATCAAGAGGCAATCATAGAATTTATGAGGAGCAACCCTTTTGCCATCATTGCAGCAGCCGGAGAAACTTATCCTGTGGCAACGCACGTACCATTACAAGTTGATATAAACAATGAAGGAAAAATTGTACTAAGCGGACATATCATGCGCAAGTCTGATCACCATAAAGCATTTGAAAAAAATGAAAATGTATTGGTGATTTTCAACGGCCCTCACACCTATGTAAGTGCAAGCTGGTATACCAATCCGCAAACAGCCAGCACCTGGAATTACATGACAGTGCATGCCAAAGGCAAAATGCAGTTGCTGGATGAACAAGCCACTTATGCAGCAGTAAAAAGTTTAACTGATCAGTATGAAGGTAATAGTAACCGGGCTTCGTTTAATAAGCTTGGTGATGATTATGTACATGCTATGATCAAAGCGATTGTAGCTTTTACTATTGAAGTAGCATCTATAGAAAATGTTTTTAAGCTCAGCCAGAACCGAGATGAGGATTCTAAAAAGAATATCATAGCTGCCCTAAAACAAAGAGGCGATGAAAACTCAGTAAAGATTGCGCTGGAAATGGAAAAACGCCTGTAATCAAACGGTTCGTTATTTTTGCGGCATGACAAGACAGGAACTCGTTAATCAAATAAAAGAGAAGCAATCTTTTCTCTGCGTAGGACTTGATACGGATATTACAAAAATTCCAGCCCACCTGCAATCTCACCCAAACGCTGTATTTGAATTCAATAAAGCGATTATTGATGCCACGCAGGATCTTTGTGTAGCATATAAAATCAATACCGCTTTTTATGAAGCCATGGGATTAAAAGGCTGGGAAGCAATGGAGCAAACGGTAAACTATATCCCAAAAAATATTTTCACCATTGCAGATGCAAAAAGAGGGGATATTGGGAATACATCTACCCAATATGCCAAAGCATTTTTTCAAACACTACCATTTGATTCTATTACTGTGGCACCGTATATGGGTGAAGACAGTGTGAAACC
>CAZDHQ010000921.1:343-1978 GCA_964505135.1 uncultured Ferruginibacter sp. | reverse complement strand
CAATACTGCCGTGGGCACAAATACTTTGATGACTAACCGTACCGGCAGTTCTAACACTGCATTAGGTTCAGGTGCCCTGGTGCAAAACACTGCAGACAACAATACTGCAGTTGGCCACCTGGCTTACTATGCAACTACAACAGGAGTTGCCAATACAGGACTTGGCTACCAGGCAGGCCTGGGAAATATTACAGGCTCATTTAATATTGCCATAGGGAACAATGCCGGCTCTACTGCTTCAGTTTCAAACACCATCAGCATCGGTAACGATGGCTGGCTTAATAATGCAGATAACCAGGTTTTTATCGGTAATAACAGTACAATATGGATTGGAGGCCTTAAACCCTGGAGTGTGTACTCTGACGCAAAAGCAAAAAGCAATATCAAAGAAGATATTAAAGGACTTGATTTTATTTTAAAACTAAAACCTGTAAGCTATTACCAAAAAGTAGATGACATAACTGCTGCCACCGGTAATAAGTCAACCACAGATTTTCCGGGTAAACACAATGCAGATAAAATAAGAATGAATGGTTTTATTGCACAGGAAGTAGAAAAGGCAGCCAGTGAAGCCGGCTACCAGTTTAGTGGTGTGAGTAAAGTAAAAAGTGTAAACGAACTGTACAGCCTCAGTTACGAAAGCTTTGTGGTGCCTTTGGTAAAAGCTGTACAGGAGCAGGAACAAAAAATACAGCAACAGCAAAAACAAATTGACGATCTCTTATTGCAGATTCAGCAATTAAAACTATTGGTAAAGCCGGGTATTTAAAACGGTGATTACCGGTTTAATATATTATACAATGGGAGTTATTGATTTTTATATTAATGGTTGTGCATTTGTTAAGCCCTCATTTTAACTAAAAATGATATAAAGCAGTTTTTAGCTTTGTTTATTCTTACAATTTAAGCCTTTATGAAAGCAGTAATAGTTGATGATAACGCAATTGCCAGGGCTACAATAAAGCAACTGGCCAGCCGGGTAAATGATATTGATTTGATGGCTGAATGCAGCGATGCAATAGAGGCTTACAATGTGCTGCAACAGCAAACTGCGGACCTTGTATTCTTAGACATAGAAATGCCCGACATGACTGGCCTGCAGCTTACCAGGAACCTGGCAGGTAAAAAACCGGTGATTATATTTATCACTTCAAAAAAAGACTATGCAGCTGAGGCATTTGAATTAAATGTGGCTGATTATATAGTAAAACCGATTATGCCTGCACGTTTTATACAGGCAGTAGATAAGGCAAGAGAAATTTTAAACAGCCGCCACGAAGAAGTAAAAATAAATGACCGTGAATTTATTTTTATCAGGGATTCAAATATTGTTAGAAGACTGGCGCTGGATGATATCTTATTTGTAGAGGCCATGGGCGACTATGTAAAGCTGTACACTACTCAAAAGTTTTACGCCATACATACTACGCTAAAGGCTGTGGAAGAACGATTACCGCTATCCAAATTCATCAGGGTACACCGTTCTTATATTGTTGCTATTGCAAAAATTGATACCATCCGGGATGGTGCCCTGGTAGTAAATGGTAAGCCGGTACCGGTGGCCGATGCTTACAGGGCTTCACTCAATAAAAATATGGATGTTCTTTAAAGCTTTTGCATTTGCGTAATAATACA
>CAZDHQ010000921.1:0-333 GCA_964505135.1 uncultured Ferruginibacter sp. | reverse complement strand
GATGTACCGGTGGCTGAAATATCCTTTTTAACTATTATAAATGCCTTTTCAACGACTATACCTGCTGTCTGCTTTTTTGCAGGTGTAGCTTAGAGTGATGCAATAAAAGCGGTTCGGTTATAAGCATGGACGATGGCGGGCAGACGCTGATCATGATGCCAGGGCAACATGCACCAGCGTCTTTTTATTAACAGCAAAAAATTAAACAAATGAAAAAGATAATCATTGCTTTGGATTATAATCCATCGGCACAAAAAGTAGCAGAAAAAGGATATGAAATTGCAAAAGCGCTACATGCTGAAATAACTTTAGTACATGTAATTGCTGATGTAT
>CAZDHQ010000920.1:0-1980 GCA_964505135.1 uncultured Ferruginibacter sp. | reverse complement strand
AACACTGGCACATCCCGGCACTTTGCCAAAGATGAATAAAAAGGCCATTGAATATGCCATCACACTGGGCCTTGCGCTGAACTGTGAAATTGAACAGCAAAACTATTTTGCCCGTAAAAATTATTTTTATCCTGATCTGCCAAAAGGCTACCAGATCAGCCAGCATACTACGCCTATTTGTAAAAACGGGCTGGTGCCTATTCGTGTAGGCGATGCAGTTAGAAACATCCGCTTAAACAGAATTCATATTGAGGAAGATGCCGGTAAAAGCCTGCATGATGTGGATGAAAACTACACCGCCATTGATCTGAACCGTGCCGGTGTTCCACTGCTGGAAATTGTGAGTGAACCCGATATTCACAGCAGTGATGAAGCATTTGCTTATGTAACAGCATTAAGAAAACTGGTTCGCTGGTTAAATATTTGCGATGGTAATATGGAAGAAGGAAGCATGCGCTGTGATGCCAATATTTCTATCCGTTTAAAAGGTGAAACCAAATTGGGCACAAGAGTGGAGGTAAAAAACCTAAACAGCATTCGTAATGTAAAACGTGCCATCGATTTGGAAGTTGACAGATTGATTGATATTGTGGAATCAGGTGGCACCATTAAGCAGGAAACAAGGAGTTACGATGCAGACAATAATACCAGCTTTGCATTGCGCAGTAAAGAAGAAGCAGATGATTACAGATACTTCCCCGATCCGGATCTAACACCATTTAATATTACAGATGAATATCTCAATGATATAAAAACTGCACTGCCAGCATTGCCTGAAACATTGGAACAAAAATACCAGCAGGTATTCCAGCTGCCGGTGTATGATGCACAATTTATTTGCAGCGATAAATCAGCAGTAGAATATTTTGAAGGGATTATCAAGCATACCAGCAATTACAAAGCTGCCGCCAACTGGATGATGGGACCTGTAAAATCTTTCCTGAATGATCACGGCATCGAGATAACGGAGTTTAAACTATCGCCTGATAAAGTTGCCGAGCTGATAAAATTGGTGGATGATGGTAAGGTTAACTTTAGTGTTGCGTCTACAAAGATATTCCAGGCATTGCTGCAGCATCCTGCTAAGCGTGCATTAGACATTGCAACCGAGCAAAACCTGCTCCAGGAAAGTGATAGCAATGCAGTGGAAGCATGGGTAAGTGAAGCCATTAATAAAATGCCCGATAAAGTAAGCGAATACAAAAAAGGCAAGAAAGGCCTCATCGGTTTGTTTGCAGGCGAAGTAAAAAAGATCAGCAAGGGAAAAGCGGATATGCAGATAGTAAACAAGTTATTGGCTGAAAAATTGAATAATTAATCATCCAGGTTTACCGTACACTCAATAAAAAATTTAAAATCAATCAATGAAAAAATTTCTTTTTGCTACGCTGGTGATCATTGCAGCCAGTTGCGGCAATCAACAAGGCGCCAACAAATTTTCTGTTAATGGCAACATCAAAGGACTTGGTGATCAAAAAATTTACCTGGAGCAATTGTACTTCAGCGAAAAAAATCCTGAAGTAGTAGATACCGCAGATGTAAAGAATGGTGCTTTCTCCTTATCTGCACTGGCACCTGATGAAGGTTTGTACCGCCTGCGTTTAGAAAAAGATCAACAGGCATTTATTTTGATCAACGACAGAAAAGACATCACTCTATCTGGTGATATGAGTAATCTTTCCATGAAAACACTTAATTATAATTCTGCAGCTACTAACCTGCTAAAAAACTTTATTGTCTCCACCCAGGATTTTGGCAATACGCTACAGCAAAAAGCTACGGTATTGCAACAGTATCCTGCTGCCAATAAAAACGACAGCATGTACAATGAACTGATGAAAGATTATATGAGCAAGGCCCAGTCTTATAAAGATTTTTTACTGAGCTATATTGATACCAGCAGCAATCCCCTGGTAGCATTGTTTGCATTAGGTTATACAAGAGAGCTGGAACCAGAACTGCTGGATAAACCATTAAACA
>CAZDHQ010000919.1:0-1998 GCA_964505135.1 uncultured Ferruginibacter sp. | reverse complement strand
TGAATCTAAATATGATTTAATGAGCAGCAAATTTGGTAAGTATGGTGAAATGAATAATGGCTGGACCGGTGAAGATGTAAGAGGGTTTACAAAGATTTTTGGCAACCAAACTTCGATTTATCAATCAGTAAAAACAGAAGCCGATGGCCAGTAAACTCAAGGTTGGAATTATTGGTGGCGCTGGCTATACAGGCGGTGAATTAATTCGTTTGTTGATCAATCACCCAAACGCTGAGATTAGTTTTATTCATAGCAAGAGCAATGCAGGTAATCCTGTTTATAAAGTGCACCAGGATTTGATTGGTGAAACAGAATTGCAGTTCAGCGGTGAATTGACTGACGATATTGATGTGTTGTTTTTATGCCTTGGTCATGGTGATTCAAAAAAGTTTTTAACTGAAAATGTTATCAGTGATAAAATAAAGATCATTGATCTAGCCAATGATTTTCGTTTGGCAAAAGATGCTGATTTTGGTTCAAAGCAATTTGTGTACGGCTTGCCTGAATTACAAAAAGAAAAAATAAAAACAGCAAAGAACGTTGCGAATCCCGGGTGTTTTGCAACTTCTATTCAGCTTGGTTTATTGCCATTAGCAAAAGCTGGTTTGCTGGATGAAATTTATACCACCGGTATCACAGGCAGTACAGGCGCAGGCCAAAGCCTGAGTGCTACATCTCATTTTAGCTGGCGAGCAAACAATATCCAGTCTTACAAAACACTCACACATCAGCATAATGCTGAGATATTGCAGAGTTTAAATCTCACTAGTGCATCTTCGCTCAAAACCCCTTTAGGGGAAGGGGGATTAAACTTTGTTCCATGGCGAGGGGATTTTACAAGAGGGATATTCATCAGTTCACAAATCAAGTGTGATGTATCATTGGATGATTTAAATAAGCTGTATGAAGACTTTTATGCTGATCATCCATTTACCAGTGTAAGTAAAGAGCCGATCTTTTTAAAGCAGGTTGTCAACACAAATAAAGCGATCGTTCAAATAGAAAAGGTAGGTAGTAAAATAGTGGTGCATTCCATCATTGATAATTTATTGAAAGGTGCCAGCGGCCAAGCCGTGCAGAATATGAATTTGATGTTTGGGCTGGATGAAAGAGCAGGGCTCAACCTAAAGGCTAACTACTTCTAATCCCCCCTAAAGGGGGCTTTAAGAGCTGAAAGTAGCTGAGGCCCTTTTGATATTGCAAGTGTGACAGCTGTCTGATTTGAAACTAAAAGATGGTTGCAAATAATTATAAACTAAAAAACTAAGTTCCCCGGAATTTATCCCGACGAAAGTCGGGAGGGGAAAACAGGGGCATGAAACTATTCGACGTATATCCACTTAACGACATTACCATTGTAAAAGCATTGGGATCTACTGTATGGGATGACAAGGGCCAGGAATATCTTGATATGTATGGCGGCCATGCGGTGATCTCTATCGGTCACACGCATCCACATTATGTAAAGCGATTAGAGGACCAATTGCATAAAGTTGGTTTCTATTCTAACTCGATCAAAATTCCTTTGCAGGTTGAGTTAGCTGAAAAGCTAGGAAAGGTTTCCGGTAAAGAAGATTATCAATTGTTTCTTTGTAACTCTGGTGCCGAGGCAAATGAAAATGCATTGAAGCTGGCTTCTTTTTACAACGGAAGAAAAAAGATCATCGCATTTAAAAAAGCTTTTCACGGGAGGACTTCATTGGCTGTGGCTGCTACTGATAACCCCAATATCGTTGCGCCGGTTAATCAAACCGATAATATTATTTTCCTTCCATTTAATGATGAAGCAGCATTAGAACAAGCCTTTAAAAAAGACGACATCTGTGCAGTGATTATCGAAGGTATACAAGGTGTTGGTGGCATTAATGTAGCAACTGATTCATTCCTGCAAAAAATAAGAAGTCTGTGTGATGAATACAATGCTGTGTTCATTGCCGATTCAGTGCAGTGTGGTTATGGCAGAAGTGGTCAATTTTATTCACAGGATTTTAGTGGTGT
>CAZDHQ010000918.1:0-2000 GCA_964505135.1 uncultured Ferruginibacter sp. | reverse complement strand
AAATGAAATGCCGCATTTAGAAAAACTGGCGAGGATGCATTATGAAATGGACATTAACCTGGAAGGAATTGAAACCATTTCTTACTTATTAAAAAAGATGGAAGATATGCAGCAGAAAATAAACCAGCTTTCTCACCGGCTGCGTTTATTGGAATAAGATTACTCCGTTATTTTTTGAGCTTCTTCCTGGCTGGCATATTCGCTCACGGGATTTGGCAACACTTTCAGCACAGATTGCTGCAATGAAATTACACCTGATGCTGTGTAGAGTCCTATGCCATCACCTGAATAAGTGTAGTCCATTAGTGTTAGTTCCACTACCCCATCAATAGACAGTTCGATGTAATTACCAAATCGAATTAAACTGAAATAAAAACTCCTCTTTTTTCTTGTGCTAAATGTCGCCGATTGAATATCGTTGAAAATAAAATTCTGTTTGCTGTTAGTGGGATTATAACCCCATGAACGAATTTTTACTACGCCATTGGTAACATCAAAGGAATAATAATAACCATTGCCATCATGATCCACATCGCTTACCAATCCTAGTTTTCCCATACCCTCCACCGTTAGTAAACCTTCCCATATAAAACTGGTTGATGGTTTTTGAAAACAAAACAATTCATAACCGCTCCTGCTGCTGCAGGTCCATTTTTCAGGTTCAATACTTAGTAATGCGGTTGGGTTACCAAACAAATTTCTTACTGAAGTAAAGTCTGGTTGATTGATGGTTTTTTTTACCATCTTTTCCCAGCGATAATAACTCTTTAAGAGTAGTCTTCCTTTTTGATCCAACGCCAATTCTTTTGGCGGTGGTAATACACGAAGGGCATCTATCTTGCCATAAGCGTAAAAGAAATTGTATACCAGCAAATGTTCTCCATCCTGCACGGTACGGGCTGCATAGTTACCTTGAGGTAATAATACATCTTCATGAAAAGAACGGTATTCTCCAAAAAAATCATCTGCAAACCAGTACCTCACTTTTATGTCTTCTCTTATTGAGCCAATTAAAAAATACCTGCCGTCTAACTGAAAAACACAGGGGCATTCTACATCATCATACACCATAGGGTAAAGTAATGGTGGCATTAGTTCAAATGCATCCTCATTGATTTTTACCATACCTACACATCCTCTTCTTGATACAGGTCCGGTTAACGTTCGTGTGGCCATAAGCAGGTACGCTTCATCGTTATATTTAAACCAGAAAGGATCTCTGAAACTTAGCCATGTTCTTGGATTGGTTTGATATGTTTCATAGAAAATTCCCTTTGGTTCAATTGGAAAAAAGTTTTTTTTATTTTTCGTCCATTCGATAAGGTTGGTAGATTCCGCCAAACCAATTCTTGATATTACACCACGGTCTTTTCGCTGCAGACCTGTGTAATACATCTCAAATTTTCCATTGTTTTCCACCACGTGCATTGTCCACAACATGTCGTCATCCCATTCACCGGGATTACCCACAAACAATGCATTGTTCACACGCCTCCAGCTAATGCCATCTCTTGATACCGCATGTGCTATATAATCATGATTGGGTATAATGAGGTGAAACAAATGATACACACCATTGTGTATAATTACAGTAATATCACCTATCTCCCAATCGCTAAAGCCTGATCCTGAATACATAGAGGTTTTATTGTGTTGTATGGTGCAAAAATGTTACCAATTGGACTGGTATTTGAAGCACTGTATTTCTGTTAAGCGAATGTTAAGCCAAAATGAATGAACATGAAAGGATATTACATACAATTATTTAGTCCGCACGGACTCATCAGATTTAATGAGCCTGAAATAGGCAGAGATAAAGACACAGGCGGACAAGTGAAATATGTGTTAGAAATGATGCAGCACCTTTCACTACATCCGCAGGTTCGTAAGGTGGATTTGTTTACACGAAGAATCAGTGATAGAAGAGTGTCTTCTGCTTATGAAAAAGAAATAGAAGTAGTAAATGATTATTATATTTTCCCAGCAAAGCATTTTATTTC
>CAZDHQ010000917.1:0-2002 GCA_964505135.1 uncultured Ferruginibacter sp. | reverse complement strand
TCATGTGAGCAAAATTGCCGCTCCAGTCGAGCAAACCGTTTGGCTGTATATGCTCGCCAAATTTGTATTTACGCCTGTAGATATAGGCTGCGATCCTTGGTAAACGTGCAATCAGGTCCATGGAGTCATCAAAAGTGGCTTCCCAGTAATCCTTCTTGCTCATGCCAGCCGCATATTTCTTAGCAAAAGTGCCTTCTGTTTGCAGTGCCATAATAGCTACCACAAACTGCGTCATAGGGTGGGCGCTTATTGGCAAAGCTTCAATGGTATTAAATACATGGGTAGGTACATGGCTCCTTCTCTGGAGTGTGGCTGTAATGTCGTTGGCCTGGTCTTCCGTGGGCAGTTCTCCCAACAGCATCAGGTAAAACAGGCCTTCCGGTAATGGTTCGGAACCGCCGGGTGCCTTGGGTAGTTTTTCCTGTAGTTCGGGAATAGTGTAGCCACGAAAACGGATGCCTTCCTGTGCATCCAGTAAAGATGTTTCTGTAACAAGCCCGGTCATCCCCCTCATCCCCTGGTAAATCTGGCTCAGCGTTACTTCACCTATCTTTTTATTACCGTGCTCTTTTAGCAGCTCTTTAATCTCAGTGCTTACCTTGTCTGCCTTGGTTTTAAATGCATTCTTGATGTCCATAATAAGGTAATGTTTGTATTAAGACAGGCTTTAATGTTTAAAAGTCCGTGAAATTACGTTACAAGTTTTGTCCTGCAAAAGTATTCGTATAAATTATCCGCTTTTTACCTGTATATGCCTGTTTTTTTAATCGTTTTTTAATTTCAGAATACAGTGATTAAGTTTTTTATATTTGAAAAGAAATGGCTCATTAGTTACTCAAAATTTCTTCACAATTTTTCAGCTTAATTTTCTGTTACCAATTTAAAGTGTATGTTTGCATGACCTCACGGATATTTCTTTCCTACTGGTCGTTTATTTCTACAAGTCATCATTGAAATTTGTTTTACAGCTTGCTAAAATTGTCAAAGCAATTTTAGGGCAATTATTTTTTTATGGCTTTAGAATCTAAGTATGATAAACCTGCATCATGACAAAATATATTTTCGTAACCGGTGGTGTTACATCTTCATTAGGTAAAGGCATTATTGCAGCTTCGCTGGCAAAACTGCTGCAGTCGAGGGGATTAAAAGTGACCATTCAAAAATTTGATCCTTACATTAATGTTGACCCCGGTACGCTCAATCCGTATGAACATGGCGAATGTTTTGTAACAGAAGACGGCGCCGAAACTGACCTTGATCTTGGTCACTATGAGAGATTCCTGAACATCTTTACTTCACAGGCTAACAACGTAACCACGGGGCGTATATACCAAACCGTAATTAACCGGGAAAGAGAAGGTGCTTACCTGGGTAAAACAGTGCAGGTCGTGCCACATATTACTGATGAGATCAAGCGCAGGATGCTGCTGCTTGGCCAAACCGGTGAATATGATATTGTAATTACAGAAATTGGTGGAACCATCGGTGATATTGAAAGTCTTCCTTTTGTAGAAGCCATGAGGCAACTGCAGTGGGAGATGGAAGATGAAGATTGCCTTGTAGTACATCTTACATTGATACCTTACTTAAAAGCAGCCAAGGAATTAAAGACCAAACCTACACAGCATAGCGTAAAACTGCTGAGTGAAAATGGTGTTCATCCTGATATCATCGTTTGCCGCAGCGAGCGACCATTGAATGCAGACCTGCGTAAGAAAATAGCTTTGTTCTGTAATGTAAAAACAGAGGCAGTAATTGAAGCAATGGATGCCAGTTCTATTTATGAAGTGCCATTAAAAATGCTGCAGGAAGGATTGGACACAACAGTGTTAAAGAAATTACACATCAATGGATATTCTGCTCCGCAATTACAAAAGTGGAAAGGCTTTTTAGAAAAGCTGAAAAACCCAACCAATAAAGTAAATATTGGTTTGATTGGAAAATACATTGAATTGCAGGATGCTTATAAATCCATCCTGGAGTCGTTTGTACATGCAGGTGC
>CAZDHQ010000916.1:0-2003 GCA_964505135.1 uncultured Ferruginibacter sp. | reverse complement strand
GCCAATAGAAGCAAAAAAAGAAGCCAACTCTTCCAGTTCTATATGCCTTATATTGGGTTTGTTATCAATCATGGCGCAAAGATACAAAACTGGCGGCCGTAAAAAGAGAAGGAACCGTTAACCTTACAAAGCCGCCTGGCCACTATAATTTGGTCAAAAGATTTTTAACCATGCGGTAGTTGATAACTGCAGAGAGCAACAGAAGTAGTATGCTCATAAGTATCACCACCCAATGTATCATTATTGGTAAGTCATCCCGGCTGTTCATTGCATATTGCTGAAATAAGAACTGGGTAATGGCAGTCATAACTAACGCAGCTAAGATGATGTAAGCGTATATCGGAACCCATTTCATGGTTACCGTCTTGCTCAGCCAGTCTGGCGAATAGCCCAGTGTAATTAATAGTTGAAGATTTTCTTTACTTCTTGCAATCATTAATTGCAGGTAAAAAGAGAAAAGCATCATTGCAAGTAATATTACCAATACGCCAAATGCTGAAAGACCACTTACTACGGCCTGCAGTATTTGTTTCACTCTTCCGAATCTTGTTTTGTCTTTATTGACACTATAATTTTTCTTTTGTAAGTAATTCAGTAGCTCAGGGTTATTGGCATCTTTTGTTTTTATAAATATCCTTGATGGATTTGTTTTTACGTTGCCACCTAATTGCTGGTTTGCCCATTGCAAAAAATTAATTGGAACCAATACAGAATTGATGCGATCACTTAGACCTACAATTGAAGCCCTGAAATTCAAAACGCTTCCGGTAGATGAATAGCACTGTAATTGTATAACTACAGTGGATATACTCCTGGCCGATATTTGCGGTAATCCCTGGCTGGGCGCAAAAACCGTATTGTAGAGCTCAAGATAATCCGACGATACGATGATTGGTACAATACCTTGACCTTGCTGCCATGTGAATGAAGGTGGTATACTATCAATAAAGCTATTATCAATTGCTTCCAAAAAAAGGTCAGTGGTAAAAGGCAGCACGGTACCGCCTGTTGCCTTTACTAAAAACTTGTTTGCAATAAGCGGTGTAGCATCCTGGATGGCCTGGTTCTTTTTTAATTCATCAATATCTGCTTCACTAAAACTATGATCCTGGCCCATGTTTTCATTTGTAATAGCCTTAGTTACGGATATGTAATCAAAGCCATTAGCTGATGGACTTTTTTCTTTTAAAAGGATGTTGATGTCAATAAACAATTGAATACTGAACAACAGCAGCAAAACACCCACACCCAGTCCAATATAGCTGAGCCAGCGACTCCATTTATTTTGTGAAGCAGATAAAAAAGGTGATATGTCTTTGTATGATAAAGCCATGCTGTTGCTTACAGGTAAATTATTTTTTCAGTTTTTAAGTGATCAATTATTCTAAGATCATTTAAGATGATAGATCCGTTTCTTGCCAAAGCTTCTTCTTCTATCAATGCCATTGCTTTTTTAGAATTCTCATCATCCAGGTGACTGAAGGGTTCATCCAGTAATAAAAAATCAAATGGCTGCAATAAAGACCGGATAATGGCGATACGCTGTTGTTCTCCATAACTGCAGGTACTGCATAATGCATTTAGCTTGTTTTTGATACCAAGCCTTTCTGCCATCTCTTCAATTTTTTGCTGTGGATGAAAGGGACTCAATATTCTTTTTATTTCAAGATTCTGAATAACGGATTGTTCGGTAAACAAACGCATATCCTGAAATACAATACTGATATGCTGTGCTCGCCACATCGCTAGTTTTTCTGCGGTAAATGATGCAATGTTTTCTCCGTTAAAAAGAATGCTGCCCGTGTAGTCTTTGCGAAGTCCGTAAAGGAAATGCGTAAGAGAAGTTTTGCCACTTCCACTTGGGGCCACCACATGCAAGTTTTCTCCTTTATTGATGGTGATGTTCTTGCCCCAAACATCGGAACTGGAGTATCTTTCTTTAGTGAAAAAGGCAGGAGCTATTTGTTGCAATTGGATTTGCATAGGCATTATTAAGAACTGCC
>CAZDHQ010000915.1:0-2007 GCA_964505135.1 uncultured Ferruginibacter sp. | reverse complement strand
TGATCTTTCCAGTTTAATTGCCATTTGGTAAGCACATGTTTTTCCAATGCATGATGTGCTTTTAAAATAACCATCGGTGCTGCTGCTTCAAATCCTACACGTCCTTTGATACCAATAATTGTATCACCAACATGTATATCTCTTCCTACACCGAAAGGGCCTGCAATAGATTGTAAATACTGTATCGCTTCAGTTGGATGACTGAATGATTGATCATCCACCGTTTTCAATTCGCCTTTTTCAAAACCCAATTCTACATTTCGTACACCGGTTTCCGTTACCTGTGTAGGCCATGCTTCTTCAGGCAGTGTACCTTTGCTGTTCAAAGTTTCTTTACCACCCACACTTGTTCCCCACAAACCTTTATTGATTGAGTAAGCAGATTTTTCAAAATTCATTTCCACTCCCTGCTTTTTCAAATATTCAATCTCTGCTTCACGGCTCAGCTTCATATCACGTATCGGTGTTATGATTTCAACACCAGGTATCATGATGTTAAAGATCATGTCAAACCTTACCTGGTCGTTGCCTGCACCGGTACTTCCATGGATCACTGCTTCAGCACCTACTTTTTTTACATGCTCCGCAATACTCAATGCCTGGCTTAAGCGTTCTGCACTTACACTTAATGGATACGTATTATTTTTCAATACGTTTCCATAAATCAAATATTTAATGATCCTGTCGTAATAATTCTTTACCGCATCTACCGTAGTGTGTGTCTTTACGCCCAGTTTGTATGCATGCTCTTCTATCTTCTTTAATTCATCAGCGCTAAACCCACCGGTATTTACGATAATAGAATGCACTTCATACCCTTTTTCAACAGTGAGGTATTTCACACAAAAGGAAGTGTCTAACCCACCGCTGAAACCAAGCACAACTTTTTTGCTCATCTTTAATTAAACTTAGGTTTGAAAAAATATTTTGAAAAGAATCTCAGGAGGCTCATCTCATTTTTGTTGTCTCCTTTTTTATTGAAGAATCGCAGCAAGCGGCTTTGCCTAAGCTGCATCAACCTTTCGTATATTTTTGAGTTGTTCTCAAATTCTTCTTTTGTTTCTTCAGGCTTGCGATGATCTTGTGGATCGTAGAGCATCGCAGTACACATGCAGTTCTTTCTATCCTTGCTCATCAGGATATCGTAATTCACACAGCTTTTGCAACCAGCCCAAAATTCTTCATCGTCTGTCAACTCAGAATAAGTAACAGGTTCGTAACCTAGTTCAGAATTGATCTTCATTACTGCAAGGCCTGTAGTAAGACCAAATATCTTTGCATCAGGATATTTTTCTCTTGACAGATCAAATACTCTTTTCTTAATTTGCTTTGCTACACCACTTTTTCTAAAAGCTGGTGATACAATCAAACCACTGTTGGCAACAAACTTACCATGCTGCCATGCTTCAATGTAGCAAAAGCCAACCCACTCACCTTTATCAGTAACCGCAATTACAGCTTTGCCTTCCAGTATTTTTTGTTCTATATAATCAGGGCTCCTTTTGGCAATACCGGTACCTCTTGCTTTTGCAGAGGATTCCATTTCGTCTGTGATTGTTTTTGCGTATTGAATATCGCCGATATTGGCAACCCTTATAATGATATTATTGGTTTCCACTTCTCAAAAAATTAAACGTAAAGAAAGATTGTTAGCGAAGTCCGGGGGATTTTTTCACTGACAGGGGGCAACATTAAAGGCCTGGCCTATCAGCATCGAGGATTGCGCCTGGGGGAGATAGGGGTACAAACTACAGGACAGTTACAATTAACTGCGGTGAAATGGTTAGTATGATTTAAATAATTTTTCACTTCTTACCCTTAGTGGAATTAAATTAATGGGCACAAAAGTATACTATTTTGAAAACAATGGGCAATTTTTTTTTATGAGATTTCTTAGCATTCGAAGCTTGAGGTTCGATGTTTGAGGTTGGGCGGCAGTTCTAGCTTTCAACCCATTTTGTTAAATCTTCTGCCAGCTTTCTGTCATTGCTCAAGCGTGGCACTTTA
>CAZDHQ010000914.1:0-2007 GCA_964505135.1 uncultured Ferruginibacter sp. | reverse complement strand
ATAATTACTTACTACATTTAAACGATAAATTGTTTAAGATGAATACAAAACTATTAGGCTCACAGGAACTGACGGCTTCTGCATTGGGCCTTGGCTGCATGGGCATGAGTGAATTTTATGGCGCTGCCAATGATGAAGAAAGTTTAAAAACATTGCACCGTGCTGTTGAACTTGGTATCACCTTTTGGGATACTGCTGATGCATATGGACCACATACCAATGAAGTATTGATAGGCAAAGCCTTAAAAGGTATTCGTGATAAAATTACATTGGCAACCAAATTTGGTATTGTACGAGACCCAGCCAATCGACAATCAAGAGGATTGAATGGCTCGCCTGAGTATGTAAAAGCAAGTTGTGAAGCAAGTTTGAAAAGATTGGATATTGAAACCATTGACCTATATTATTTACACAGGGTTGATCCTAACACACCAGTGGAAGAAACAGTAGCGGCAATGGCCCAATTGGTGCAGGAAGGAAAAATTCGTGGTATCGGCTTATCCGAGGTATCGGTGAAGACTATACGAAAAGCACATGCCATCCATCCGCTGACTGCCGTACAAACTGAATATTCACTCTGGAGCCGTGAGCCGGAAGATGAAATTCTAGACTGCTGTAAAGAACTCGGAATTGCTTTTGTTGCTTATAGTCCGCTTGGCAGGGGATTTTTAACTGGTCAAATAAAACGATTCGAGGATTTTGCAGCAGATGATTATCGCCGCAATTCTCCCCGTTTCCAGGGTGACAATTTTGAAAAGAATTTAAACCTGGTGCATGAGTTGGAACAAATGGCTGCACAGAAAAACTGTAGTCCCTCACAGCTTGCACTTGCGTGGGTGATTGCGCAAGGCGAACATATTTTTCCAATACCGGGCACAAAACGTATCAAGTACCTGGAGGAAAACGCAGGCGCACTGAATGTGCAACTCACAAAAGAAGAATTAAAATTGATTAATTCGGTTATTCCCAAAAATGCGGCTACTGGTTTACGTTACCCTGAAGCATTTATGAAAACAATAAATGCATAAGGCGTTTATTTCTTCGTTCCAGGGAATGGCCATACTTATGTCTTCTTTAGCAGTAAGCATCAGTATATGGGTCAAAGGAATAATCAACTGGTTTGGATGAAAACTTTGTCCAATCACCTTTAAATACTTTTTTTGACCGCTGCTACGAATTAATGAAGGCTGCTACATCCCATGCTTCTTCATCAGTCAATTGTGGTGCCCCTGCTTTGGTGTAAATGGCATATTGTATTTTACAAATGCAGCCAGTCTACTGATGCGGAACATTCCTGCGCTTACATTGTAACTATTATCACCCTATACCGGCGGAAATAAAAAACCAGGTGAGTCATCTTTTATTTTACCGCTGCCATTAGCCCGATGGCATTGTATGCAATGCTGCTAATAAATTCTTTTTCCACTAACGGTGTGGGCTACCCTGTTTAAAAATGGAACCTTAGTTATTTCAATACCACGTACAGACGTGTTGGGATTAACATCTTTTCCAATCCAGTTGATATATGCAACCATGGCCTGCATTTCTTTTGAATTAGTGTCCAGCGCCTTTCCCTTTAAACTTCTTTACAGGCATGCATTGATACGATAAGCAACGGCTTCTATTTTTCCACTTCGCTCTCTGTATTTGGGATAAGTGCTGGCAACCTTTGCATAGTTATTGAAAAGCATTGTTCTTTGCTTTTAAAGGAACGCCAATGATAACATTTGGCCATTATAATTTTGGCGCACCAAAGCCATGGCTTAAACTAAAAAAAAATGCATATGCGCTGGATATTAGTGAAGCTGAGATTGAACAAGAAGTAGCACCCTACAAAGAAGCTATTTTGAATGAGCAAAACAAGAAACAAAACACAGAATGGATTAGAGAAGAAGCAGACCATTGTATAAGAGAGTTTTTATAATTATCTTGTTCAAAACCTCCAACTCATGACAGATAATTTTTTTCTTGCCTTAGCCACTATTCTTTTGTTACCATTGATTCCAG
>CAZDHQ010000913.1:0-2007 GCA_964505135.1 uncultured Ferruginibacter sp. | reverse complement strand
TATTGAGTGTTTAAGTGAGTTAATATTGTTCCAGTCGTGATGTGAGACAATTATAAATTTTGGATTTGGACATTTTCTCCGCACATTTTTAAGGGTAGTTTCATATTCCAAGACATTTCCGTCTCCTAAAAAACCTAAATTTTCTGCTTCTGCTCCTTTAATCAAACAACCGCCATAGAGAATCTTTTCCTTGCCAAACCAAATAACAATATTGTCTTCTGTATGTCCCTGTCCAGGATAATAAGTTTCAAAAGTATATTGTCCAACGTTGAAAATGGTGTCTTTTTCAATTAAGTACTCAGCTCTTTTTTTGTTGTTCTTCTGGCTTAATTCGTCAGTAAGCTTAGTGGTATAGGTTTTAATTCCTTGTTGCTTATAATATTCAAGACCTTCGGTTCTGTCGCTATGCCAATGCGTTGCAAAACACATAATGACATTTTTATTGTGTTTCTGTTTTATACTGTCAAGCAACGGTTGAAATTGTGTTGTATCCCAGGGTGTGTCAAACAAAACAACACCTTCATCAGCTATAAGATACATTCCATTCGCAGGTATTTTACTTCCTTCGTAAGTGCTGTAGGTGGTATAAATATAAAAGTTGCCTGTTAGGTGTGAAATGCTAAGTTTTGTTTCTTCCGTTTGTCCAAAAGTTTGGGTCATTGTAAAAAGAAAAGTTATTGCCAAAATAATTGTTCGCATGATGCTATCGTTTTTTTGATTGTGGTTGGGAACAAGTGCGGTGCCTATGCTGCATGAACTGAGAAACGCTGCAGGCAGTAACAACAGGGAATAAACGCCGATTTTTTTTCATTGTAGTAATTATTTATTGTGATACGTATAATGATGCTAAAAATTATATCCAAAATGAAGCCCAGGTTCCCAACCAAAGTAGTTAGGCCATTTGTTTTCTACAGCTTTAAAAGACGCTGGCACATTAGTTCTTACAGGCCAGTGAGTCAAACCAATAGATGGTTCAAAAAAGAAACGGCTTTTAAAAAATTTTAGCTGGTAACCCAAACGGTAAGTCATATATAACGTGTATCCATTTCCAATCTTTTTATCATCCTTATCTATATATTTTTCAAAAGCATTCAATGCATGAACAGCTGTATATACTCCTTTCCACCAAAAATGCTGGTATGCTAATGTAGGTGCAAGTATGCGTGCATGTCCAGGATAATTTTCGCCAGGCGCATCAAATGATTTTCCCCAGGGGATACCTAATGGCCAGGAATAAATGGATCTTTTAAATTCAAAGGAAACAGCATCTTTAGGTGTTATCCTATATCCAACATTTAATTGTATATACTCAGGGTTATTTACTTTATCAAAATTCCCTAACATCAAGAGTGAACTTCCAATGAACCATCTTTTGTAAGTAATGTTCTGTGTGCTTGTTTGTGCATTTACCTGTAAACCAGTTGTCAAAACCAGGACGAGTCCAATCCATAAAATTTTCTTTTGCATTCTTTTTAATTTTCTATAATACTGCAAAAGTAGATTGGCGATATACCATAACCCGTTCACTTAAGTTAAGAAATGACCTCATTTCAAGAAAAGACCTGATTAATATTTTATCAATTAGTGTAATAACATACTCGTGTTCTATTATTCACTTGAAACTTCTTCCATTTTTGTTCCAGCATTAAAAAACCGAAGTGTTACTGCATTGTTGTACGGAAGTGCTTTTCTTTTAACAGAAAGGTATGTGCAAGACGGACATTGGCTGAATGCTTTCATATTTGTACAACGGCAGCCTTCAATAAAAAAGGAAAAGGTAAAAAGCTTACGCTAAATATTCGATCGAATTGCAGGTAGCTTAATAACTTTTCTACAATTACCTTCTAATCCCTTTGCATACATTTTTTGCATCAAATCAGCTGGCTTCATTATTTCTCTGCTGCCTCATTTGTCACGCTTGTTTTAAAAGCATCTTTAAACATGATGAAACTGGTGATCAGGATTACTATCATCACTATGATTTTTAAATTATCCAGTGGTAAAGAT
>CAZDHQ010000912.1:0-2010 GCA_964505135.1 uncultured Ferruginibacter sp. | reverse complement strand
ACCATCTGATTTTCCGTAGTAGGAACTTACATCAGGGAAAATATAGAAAGCACCATCAGGTTCAGAGCATTTAATACCAGGGATATCTTTAATTAATTCTAGTACCCTTGCTCTTCTTCTTGCAAACTCTTCGGTCATTTCAAAAGAAGGTTTGGTATCAGTTGTGAGCGCTACTACCGCTGCCTTTTGTGTAATAGAACAGGTGGCACTAGTAAATTGTCCCTGCAATTTTTCACATGCTTTTGCTATATCTACATGTGCTGCTATGTAGCCAAGACGCCAGCCGGTCATTGCAAAACCTTTACTCAAACCATTTACCAAAATCACCCTGTCTTTGATATCGCTAAATTGGGCAATGCTTTCATGTTTTCCTACGAAATTGATATATTCATAAATTTCGTCAGCAATGATCAACACATTTGGATACTTACGCAATACTTCTACTAATCCTTCCAGTTCAGCTTTGCTGTACACTGCGCCTGAAGGATTACATGGAGAAGAAAATAGGATCGCTTTTGTTTTTGGCGTAATTGCAGCTTCCAGTTGAGCTGGCGTGGCTTTAAAACCGCTTTCCAATGAAGTATGAACTTCTACCACTTTTGCTCTTGCAATTTTCACCAATTCAGAATAGGTAACCCAGTATGGTGTAGGAATGATTACTTCATCACCTTCATCAGCAATTGCCAATATCACATTAGCTAAACTTTGTTTAGCTCCGGTTGAGGTAACAATGTTCTCTGGTTTATAATCAAGATTATTGTCTCTCTTAAGTTTAGTACACACAGCTTCTCTTAAATCAAGAAAACCTGGCACAGGTGTATAGTGACTCCAGTTATCATTGATGGCTTTAATAGCGGCATCTTTAATATGCTGTGGTGTATCAAAATCTGGTTCACCAAGGCTAAGGTCTATCACATCTATTCCTTTAGCTCTTAATTCACGGCCAAGTTTGGCCATTTTCAATGTTTCAGGTTCAGCGAAACGATCCAACAAAGATGATAATTGCATGCTTTAAATTTTGAGATTGCAAATGTAAAAGAAAACAGTCATTTGAATAAAATGAATAAAAAGAAATTCAACATTCCATAAAAATTAATCAGCATGCCGCTATATTTATTGTAAAAATCAACAAAATTGACGGTAAGCTTAACAATTATTCGATATCCTAAAATTTTTATTCCTTTTGCGCTACTTAAAATGGCCATCTTTCGTTTGCCCCTGTGGCTAAACAGGCAGGTATCATTTTACAAGCTGCTGGGATGCGGCAAAAATGGCACATTTGATAAAAACCCGGAATGGCAGCAATGGGGTATTCTTGCGGTACACACTAATGTGATTGCAGATATAACCGAAGCCAACCGAATTAAAAAATTATATGGTTCCTTTATCAATGGTTGGTTGAAGTTATTCAACTGTGAAAGCTGGACGATTCTTTTAAAACCTATTGAGGCACATGGCTTATGGGATGGAAAAGAAGTATTTGGAAGTTTACCAAAAACTACTGAATACAATGGTAACATAGCCATACTAACGAGGGCCACTATACGCATTTCCCAGCAAAAATCTTTTTGGCAAAATGTATCAGGCGTAGCAACGCAAATGAGTTCAGCAAACGGTTTTATCATGTCTGTGGGAATAGGTGAAATGCCTTATCTAAAGCAGGCCACTTTTAGCATCTGGGAAAATAAAGAGTGTATGAAGGCGTTTGCCTACCAAATGCATGCACACCAGGAAGTAATACGTAAGACAAGAAAAGAAAACTGGTATAGTGAAGATATGTTTGTGAGGTTTATTCCTTTAAGTTCATTCGGAAGCATCAAAGGAAACAATCCGTTAACAGGAAAAGGCTAAATTTGCAATAAACTGATGCAGCAGGATCATATACGTTGATCCATTTTACGGGACAGCCTCCTCCTTGCCATAAAAATTTCCTGTAGGGCTGCAATAATTATTTTTTATGAAAAACATTAAACTGATTGAAGTTCCAAGTGAGATTGGCGCAGGCACCCG
>CAZDHQ010000911.1:0-2017 GCA_964505135.1 uncultured Ferruginibacter sp. | reverse complement strand
ATAAGCTTAAGATCATAATCAAAGGTGTTCAATCCATACCTGATGATCATCCCGGCAAAGGACAAAAAGGCTGGCTATTTATTGACGAAATAAAATTGTATTAACGAATGCTCCGACTGAAAAACATAATCTACAATACCAGCTTTGCACTCAACTGCCTGCTGCTGTTTTTATTGATTTTTGAAAGCCGTATTGCGGTGCCTGCATGGCTGCAGGCTATTGGCCGCATGCATACCTTGCTGCTCCATTTTCCTATTGTATTGTTACTGCTGGCTATCGTATGGGAATTGTTTTCTGCAAGAAAGACTGCATTGTTCCCTGAACAGGTAGCAGTAGGAGATGCACTGTTATTGCTTACTGCACTTACATCAGTATTGAGTGCCGTAATGGGTTTGTTACTATCGAAAGAAGAAGGTTATACAGAAGATGTAGTGGCCTGGCATAAGTGGGGTGGGGTACTGGTATCCGTATTGTCATTGGCATGGTATGCTTACAGGGAAAAGATCAGGAAAGCCAAAGCTGTGATGATGATCACTTCCGGGATAAGCCTCGCCGTTATCCTAGTCACTGGTCATTTGGGTGGTAATATTACACACGGCGAAAACTTTGTGTTGGCGCCTGTTACAAAAGAAGCACAGGAACCGAAGGTGTTGTTTGAAGATGCGATGGTGTATGCCAACATGGTGCAGCCAATCTTAAAATCAAAATGCATCAGTTGTCATAATGAAAAAAAGGCCAAGGGAGAATTGATCATGGAGACTTTTGCTTCATTGGTAAAAGGTGGAAAGACTGGCCCATTGTGGGATTTGAATAAACCTGATCTCGGTTTATTGTTTGAAAGATTGCACCTTCCGATGGATAATAAAAAGCACATGCCACCATCGGGCAAGCCACAACTAACACCTGAAGAAGAAATGGTGTTGTATCACTGGATTAAAACTGGTGCAAGTGACAAGCTAAAGGTTGCCGCATTGCCGCAGGGAGATACATTGAGAAATATTGCTGTGGCTAAATTCAATACCATTGAAACAGATGAATATCATTTTGCCGCTGCAGATGAAAAGAAAATTAAGGCATTAAAAAATAATTACCGTTTAGTGCAGCCACTGGCAGAAGGCTCACCAGCATTGGGTGTTACCTTCTTTAGTGCATCGCAGTTTAAGCCGGAGCAGTTAAAAGAATTAAGTGATGTAAAAGAGCAAATTGTTTCACTTAACCTGAACAAAATGCCGGTAACAGATGAAGACCTGGCTACCATTGCACAGTTTACTAACTTGAGAAAACTCAATTTATCTTTCACCAATATCAAAGGCAGTGGTTTAAAATCATTGGCTGCATTGAAAGAATTAAAACAACTATCACTATCAGGTACGGGTGTAAATGCAGCCAGTCTTGCAGCATTGGTATCGCTTACCAAACTAACGGAACTGCATATCTGGACAACACCGGCACAATCAGAAAACCTTGCAGCATTGCAAAGGCAATTGCCGCATACACAGGTGCAGACAGGCTTTAAAGGTGATACCATCACTATTAAACTCAACATGCCACTGATAGAAAATGAAGAGCAGATTGTAATTGATCCAATTGCTTTAAAAATAAAACATCCTATTAATGGTGTAAGTATTCGCTATACAACAGATGGTACCGAACCGGATAGTTTGAAATCTCCTGAGTTTAAAAATAATGTGCAGATTGATAAAAGTATTACCATCAAAGCCAAAGCATTTAAGCCAGGATGGATCAGCAGTGACATTGCTGAGAAAATATTTTTAAAAGCCGGTTATAAAGTGGATTCCATTTGGTTGTTGAAAGCATCGGCCGATGAACCTTATAAATCACTTAGCGCAAAAGTGATGATTGACCAGCAAAAAGGAGAGGGTGATTTCAGAAGCGGTAAATGGATGGGTTATCACGGAGCACCGCTGGAAGCCATGCTGTATTTTGAAGAAGCTAAAAATGTAAGCAGCATCACCGTTAGTAATTTGGTTGATATCGGCAGTTACATTATGCCGCC
>CAZDHQ010000910.1:0-2022 GCA_964505135.1 uncultured Ferruginibacter sp. | reverse complement strand
TTTATAAACCAATAGCGGTAAATAAAATTATTTCTGTTATTGGGCTTGATGTCTTTTTCAGCAACATCCTGGAAATAATTATTGCCTGAATTAATAGCATTTATCAATTCATGATTATTAGATGACAAATAAGAAAAGAGGGTAATTAACTGTGCATTTACATCTGCCGTTTTGTGACTTTTCCAATCCATGTATTGCAGGCTAAAATCATAGTCGCCCATACTGCTGCCAAATGGATTTTTCAAAAAACGTTCAAGGGTATTTAGTGACAGGCTGTTTACTTGTATACGTAATATGGTACTTGCTTCATCATTTCGTTTCAGCTTTCCGGCAACACAAAAATATTCATGCAACGATGATTGAAAAGTATATCTGGCCAACCTGGCATTGCCAAAATAATCATATCCTTCTGCAGAATAATAGTTTTCCCAGTTGCCTCCGGTTAGTTTAAAATCAGTATGGCTTCTTTGTTCTGTACTTTCTATTTGCCCCAATATTTGTTTGGCAATCGTTTTATCGGTTGCAGTAGCAAGGTTTTTAAAATATTCTGCTCTCACTGCGGGCCAGGGATATTGAGCTGCGGTCTGGTATTTGCCAGGTACAGTATCCAGTTCTGCATTCGATTTACAATTTTGCGCAGTTAATGGTTGTGAAAACACAAACAATAGAACTGCTGTTATGTAAAGACATGTTTTTTGCATATTCAATATTTTATTTGCCAAATCCGGAAATGGCGCCGGTCATATTACCTGAAATTAAGCTCATACGGCCAGAAGCAGTAATGCTGACACTGGGGTCACTTACCACTCCGGCAGGGTCACTCACCGTATTGGAACCGGCTGTTATTTTTGCTTCACCCGTAGCATATACATCTTCAACACCCCGGCTGGTGAATTCCACACCCATACCAGCTTTTACAGAGGCGCCCACTTGCAAAGGGCCTTTACCGGCAGAAATATTTTTATCAATCACCGTTGCTTCCATTCTGCCATTTGTAAAATGACTCTTGCCCTTATCATCAAACTTGAAATTGAATTCGCCTGACAGTTTTCCTGCATCAAATGTTACCCGTGCTTTTCCGCACTCAAAAGTTTGTTGATATTTCCCAAAATCTAACGTTGATTTGTAAGCACAGTGCATATCATCAAAATCGGCCAGCTTGTATTTCGATTGCTTTGCTTCCGGCGCATTGCACACCCCATATTTATCGGTGGCTATGTACCTTGTATCGGATAAAGCAGTCAGCCATTCTTTTTTAGCAGCAATTTTTGTGGCTTCAAATGTGGCTTCGTCCTGAGTAAATTGTTTCCAGTAAAGCTCTTCACTCAGTTTTAAATATAATTGGTGCAAATAGTTTTGACAGGCCTCTTCCAGTGGTTTGTTATAATTGGTATACACCCATTCACTGTATTTTTGTTGTACTGCACAATTATCAAAACCAATATTCTCACCTTTTTTGGCCAGTTCGCTTTCCTGAGTGGCTGTAAGGCTGTTTTGTTTTTCTATTAGTTTTCTTTGGGTTTCATCTTTTACTGCAAAATCTTTTCTCAAATCAGCAATTTGTTTTACAGCAGATTTTAAACGAAAACTTATGCCGCCGTCTTTCGTCATCTCCTCCAGGTTTCGTTGGGCAATGGCTTCATACAAATTAGTGGTAGTTGCCTGGTCAGCTTTCATCTTTAAAATTGTATTGGCATCTTTATTAGCAAATTTTTCGTAAGCCTGTTGTGCTTTTTGATTATTAGCTTGTTGATAGGGTATCATATCTTTTGCTAATTGCATGCCTTTGTCATATAATTGTTTTTCAAAAGAATCCCAATCGGCTTTTAACCGCAATTCGTCAGCATAACAAGTTGGTACATCTGGTCGTACAAAATTTTTTAAACCCAGAGGATTAGGATCGGGTCTAAAAGGTTTTCGCATATCACTTCCCTTTACTTTATAGCCAAGTTTTTTTAGCATATTTACTTTATCTAACGAATAGCTATAAGCCAGTGAATTTTTCATTTTATCAATAGCCTT
>CAZDHQ010000909.1:0-2023 GCA_964505135.1 uncultured Ferruginibacter sp. | reverse complement strand
TCGTTTGATCGCTACTGCTGTATTGTTGATGTCTCCTTGTTCCACAAGAAAACCTGTATTTGCATTAATTGATTCAGCACTTCCTCCAGTTCGATAAGTGATAACTGGAGTTCCGCATGCTAACGCCTCTAAATTTGTAGTAGGAAAATTGTCTATTCTTGTAGGATTGATAAAAACGGTTGCTATATTATAGAGCGCTACAAGTTCTTTTATATTTTCTGTTCTTGGTAAACCAACGACATTTTTAGGCAAATTTTTGGTAAGACTTTTTGGCAAACCCACTAAAACTATAATATCATCCTGGTCAATTACATTGGACAGTTCCAGAAAATCTTTGTAACCTTTACCCCTATCCCAAACACTTGCAACTCCTAACAATACATTTTTTGATGCAAGACCCAACTTTTCTTTTAATGTATTGGCAGCAATTGTATCGGGTTTGAAAGTATTTATATCAACACCATTATTTATCACTATTGAAGGATATTCCTTTAGGAAAGACTGCGGTAATAAAGCTTTTAGCCAGTTACTAGGAGAAACTAAAGTCATGTTCTTTACACCGGAAAACAATTCTTTTTTTATCACATAATTGTGAAATGAATTGTCAACATAACTCTTAGGGTAACGATTAAACAATGGACATCTATGACATTGCGTTTTCCATTTTTCACAACCTACATACATAAAGTGGGAACAATGGCCTGTAAAAGACCAGCAGTCGTGTAATGTCCAAACAACAGGAATGTCATGATCTTTAAGATAAGCAAATAACACACCTATGTTTAAATAGTAACCATGCAAATTGTGCAGGTGAATTAAGTCTGGCTTAATCTCACAAATCTTCTCTATTAATTTTTGGGTGGCTTTTTCTGAACCAAAGCCATGTTGATCAAAAAAACGGGTTTTTAAACCATGTAACTGCTGATCTAATTTAGAGCCGATTAAAATGGTTTGAGAAGCACTATCAGGTCCTTTCCTTCCATATGCTATTATGCTCTCATCTCCATTTGAAAGCAGTGCCAGACCAATGTTTTCAGCAATTCTACCTGTGCTGCCGGTATTAACTGTTACATTTATTTGTAAAACTCTCAACTAAGCAGAAAAAATAAAGTTCTCAAAAGAATTACCAACCGCTTCTATGGAAAATCGTTTGATAGATTGTTTACCAGTTTGCCCCATGGAATCGATAAGGTCTTCATTTACCATCAGCGTTTCTAGTTTCTGCTTAAATAATGCATAGTCAAAAAGAGGCACCAAAAAACCATTTTTGCCATTGTCAATTAAGTCTGACGGACCTGCGTTGCAATCAAATGCAATCACTGGTAAGCCTGAAGATTGGGCTTCTCCAATTACATTAGGAAACCCCTCACTGCTTGACGTAAATGCAAAAATTTTACTTTTAACATAGTAACTATCTACGTCTAGTTTCTTACCTGTTAAGATAACTTTGTCATTTGCTTTTCGCTCTTCCACCATCTGCTGTAATCGCTGCATATTTTTTTCTTTTAGTGCATCATCACCTACTATAACAAGCTTCCATCCATCATTATTAATATCTAAAAAAAGCTTTATCAATTCATCATGGTGCTTGGTCCTAATTAATCTACCTACCGTTAGAACTATATTTTCCTTGTCAACAGAGTTATTTTCTCCAATTGTTCGGATTGGATTTCCTATTACTGTAATGTTGGAGTTGAGTTTTTTTTGCTGGTAGATATTCTTTGCAAAAGTGGTTTGTGATATTATGCCTGCAGCTTTAGGATACAACCAGCTTCTCAAAAATTCATGCAGTTTACCGAGATGTTTATCGGGCTGACACCTGTCTGATAAAAACACCGGTACACGTTTACCAATCAATGCAAGCATTACAAAACTATTCCAATACTCACCGAAACTTAAAATAGTATCCGGCTTTAATCTATTAATCGTTTTGCGCAGAAATAAAATTGTTCTTATTGTACTTATTGCTCTTTTAGCATTATCAAATTCAAAAGATGGTTTATGTATGGTAATATTGGATGGT
>CAZDHQ010000908.1:0-2024 GCA_964505135.1 uncultured Ferruginibacter sp. | reverse complement strand
TTTCAATTCTGTTTTTTTGCTGTCGAAAAATATATTTTTTAGTACCACCGATGCGCCGGCTTCAATAGGCTGGAGTGGAATATCGGCTGTAAAAACAGAATCAATCTTATTGCCAGTCAAATTATAATTTTCAGAAAAAAACAAATATCCTTTCCGGTTTACGTTAAATGCATAATCTTTTCCCACAGGTAAGGTAGTTAGGTAGTTGCCATCTTCGTCTGTTTGCACTTTGCTGATTGTTTTTCGTGTGCTAATTTCCGTTAGTTCAACAGAACTTGGTAAACCAACCTTTGTTTTGGCATCAAACACTTTGCCTTTCACCCATAATGTTTTTGGTGGACGAATATCTTCTCTCAATTCAAAAGAATATAAATCCAATGCACCACGGCTGTCTTTTCCTTCGCTGGCATAGTAGGCTGTTTTGCCGTCGGCAGCTACAATCAATGAACCTTCTTCATCAATGGTGTTTACAGGATAACCGAGATTTACGGGTTCGGTCCAACTTGTATCTGCTTGTTTTTTTGCAAAGAAAAGATCAGCACCACCATAACCCGGATGGCCGTTACTGTTGAAAAAAAGTGTTTCATTATCCGTGTACATGAAAGGACAACTTTCATCCGCTTTGGTATTAATGGTCGGCCCGAGGTTTTCAGGTCGGCTCCATTTGCCTTTTTCATTTCTGTGTGTTACCCAAATATCTTTTCCACCATAACCTCCAGGCTGGTTGCTGCTGAAATATAAATCTCTTTTATCTGGAGATAGTGATGGTGCAGATTCCCAAAAATCTGTATTTACGATGGGGCCTAAATTTTCTGCTTCACTCCAGCCATTGTTGGTTTTGTAAGAAATATACAAATCGCAACTGCCCTGGCCTTCAGGGTAATTGCAACCGGTAAAAATAATCCAGTTACCATCCTGTGAAATGTTTTGAGCGCCTTCGTTCAGGTTAGTATTTACTTTTCCCGGCAATGGCTTTGCCTTGCTCCATTGGCCGTTTGCTTTGATGCTTTCATAAAAATCCTCATCATTATTTACACGCCGGGTAAAGATAAAGCGACTACCGTCAATGGTTACCGAAGGGTAGTATTCTGGATAAACAGAGTTAATACTGTCACCCATGTTGATTGGCGTAAACACATAGTTCTTTGCAGGATGTTTCTTTTCGTAATCCAATGCAAATTCGTATACTGATTTACGGTAGTTAGCTGCTTTGATACTTCTTTCGTTTAATGTTTTATTATCCAGGAAACGATTTACTGCTGTCAATGCTTTATCAAATTTACCAAGCCCTGCTAAAGAAATTGAATACGGCAAATCAAATGTGGATGAATAGATGGAATCAAGTGAAAGCGCTTTTTCGTAATCCATCACGGAGGAATCATACCTTCTTAAATCTCCGTAAAACGCAGCTCTTGAAAGATAGGCGTCAATAAAATTATTATCCATTGCCAGCGCCTGGTTCACTTTTGCAATAGCAGTGCCGTATTGCCCATTTTGCGCTGCTTCATAAGCCTGTTCGTTGAAAGCGGAGGCTTTCTTATTTACTTTTTCCGGGTCGTACCATTGGGAATAAGAAATAAGAATGGAGAAATTTGAAATAAGAAATAAAAGAATGGCTTTGTAATGCCTGCTTGTTTTCTTCATAGTTGAAATTGAAGATAGAAACAAAATACTTAACTGGATACTAAAATTGAGATAATCATTAAAACCTAAATCCAGCGTACAGTTGGAGAATATTATTTTTTAAAACCACACCAGGTGCAGCGTTTATAAAGGCTGGTATAAACTCGCCGGTATTTTGCTTTTTCAGAAGATTGTTAATCCCAACAACATATCTTATCCCAAATAACAAGCCGTTTTTGGTAAGGACTTCTGCCCCGCCGGCGATTCCAAAGGAAAAACGATTAAAATAGGTTGTTGTATTTTTTCCTGGATAATGCAATGGAACTCCGCTACTGTCTGCATGTGCAGCAAACAGGTATCCTGTATGAAATCCAACCGATAATTTGAAAACATCTTGTTCT
>CAZDHQ010000907.1:0-2025 GCA_964505135.1 uncultured Ferruginibacter sp. | reverse complement strand
TATACTCCTGTACAGCCGCACGAATGTGGGGGCTTTCAAGACAAATCACAACGGTTTCTTTTTTCCCTCCCATGGCCCACCGGTCTTTAATAAGGTGGCCGCACCAACCATCCCAGCCAACACGTTTTGCATCGGCATATTTGTGAAAAGCGTTATAGACTGGAGAACTTTCAATATTGTATCTGGAGCCGCCACCCACTGTAAAGCTTTCCATAAGATGATCATTAGGTACAAAGTAATCTGTAAGCGGTCCTTTATTCTGAATTCCGAGCATAGAGAACAGAATTACCGGATTTCCATTTTTATCCCGCATGTAACCATCATTTGGTTTTAATTCTTTAAGCAAAGGAAGAGGCGGAACATTAAAGCCGCGATATTGTTCTGAAGTAGATCCGAAATCTTCGGGAGCCCAGCCTACAATGCCGGTGCGGTGTGCAAAGAGTTTATCTTCAATTTCCTTCGTGGCTTCCCTGCATGATTTTATAACGTAATCCAAAATATTTTTTTCATCCTCCTCGTTCTGAAACCAAACTAATTTACTTCTGATGCCAAGCCCTACATCGGCAGTGATCAGCGCAATTCGCTGATAGAGGGTTTGCAAACCCTGCATGTCGGCTACCCTTATTGTATTTTTAAGGATTTCAACGGCTGTATTTGCCTGTTCCCTCAGGTTTTTTATTTCAGGGCTTATTACAAGTTGATCTTCCGGCCCGGCTAATGTCGGGTAAACATACCGGTTGTCAATTACTACTCTGCAACTGGCCGGATCAACAAACGAGGCTGTTTGATTATTTTCTTTACCGGCCGTTAACCTGATATTGTCAATAAAAAAAGGATGATTGACCGGGCTGAAGGTAAAACGCAGTTTCCTGATTTTATCCAGTGCTAAAGCACGGTTGCCTTCTTCTACCATAACATGCTCAAGAAGAAATTCAAAATGGTTCCACCCTTTGGTCATAAACAACTTACCTGACCCAATGTATCTCTGCCCATTGATTTCTGCTTCAGTGTCTGTTGCCAGGTCGTCGAAGATTTGTATTGTACCAAATTGAAGAGCGGAGGATGGATTATAAATATCAAATTTCAAACAATCAAAACCCTTCCAGTCTTTTGGAATTCTTTCACTCTCCAGCAAAAGAGGCTGCCAACCGGGAGCAAAGAGTTTGAGGCTTGTTTTGCCATGTGATGGAAATTCATCAGACAGTGAAATAGAACCATTCCAGGTTTTGAAGGTTGACTTATCTTCAAAATCGTCAAATACCAATACTTTTTCTTCTGTGGGTTCTTTGTGAAAAACAACAGGTGAAGATTGAGCATGCAAATTATACTGCAGCGTTATTATTAAATTAATTGAAATTAGCAGGAACTTTTTTTTCATAACAAACTCTTTTTTGAATAATCAACGACTGTATCATTACTTTATCATTTATTTACTATATAAAAAATAAGCAGGCAACTTATTAAATAAAAAATCGTCAGTACTTAATCACTGTTTATTATCACCATTCACCTGTAATAAAAAACTCCTGTAAAATATTTTTGCCTTTTCAAGGCGTTCTAAAATACCCTTATCTATTTTTGGTTTTAACTTTTCTTCATCTTCAATCAGTCGGATAGCCTCCAGTTGTTTTTGAATAATGGCAGGAGCTTTCTTTTTATCCCAGGTAGGTTGTGCATCAACAATAAAATAGATGGGGGTAGTATGGGCCACCGCTCCATTATCGCAATAAACTACTGCGGCCAGCCATTGGCTTTTATCAAGTGCATGGGAGAGATTTATGCTGAGCGAATCAAGTTTTCCGGTATTTAATTTTTCAGCAACAAGCCCGTCATTATTGTAAATAGCTACACGGGTAATATTTCCGATGCCTGGAGTTGAGGCGGTTTTTACTGATAATTCAGTTATTGCTCCTTTTGTTTTTATCAATTCGCTTCCCGGAAGGTTATGGTCAGCTTCGAAAAATAATACCGGCCCATTAGTTACGAATGTATGGCCTGCTTTTAATCCTTTAAACCATGTATCTG
>CAZDHQ010000906.1:0-2031 GCA_964505135.1 uncultured Ferruginibacter sp. | reverse complement strand
AGCCTTTCCGGTTATGTACCGGATTTACTGGAAGAAGATTTTAATAAATTGCTGGAAGCCGCACTCGATAAATCTTGCCTGCCAAAAAATGAAGTCGGTTACTGGTGTATACACCCCGGCGGAAAAAAAATTTTAGAAGCGATTGAGAAAAGTGCTCATCTTGCTGCAGATGATTTAATCTATTCCTATGAAGTGCTGAAGAATTTTGGGAACATGAGTTCCTGCACCATTTTATTTGTGATGCAAAAAATAATGCAGACCATTGAAAATGGGAATCCAAATAAAGAACCTGTTGTATTTGGTGCTGCATTTGGTCCGGGCCTCACTATGGAAACATTTACGGCCGTATATGTTTAATTCAAAGAAACGATCTGATCAAAAAGAACTGCTGGACAATGATGCCATTCCTTTTGATGACATTAAGCAAAACATGAAAGAGCTTAACACCATCAATACCTGGCTGGGTGGGCATGCCATTACCATTACGGGTTTAAAAAAAGTTTTGTCAAGACATCGTCTTACACAAATCTCCATTTGCGAAATAGGCTGCGGTGGTGGTGATAATATGATTGCATTGAACAACTGGTGCAAGCAAAATAAGCTCAACGCCAATTTTACAGGCATTGATATTAAGCAAACCTGTATTGATTTTGCAAACGAACAGGCGGCTTCTTTACAAGCTAACTGGATATGCAATGATTATAAAAATGTGAAGTTTGGAAATAATAAACCGGATATCATTTTTGCCTCTTTGTTTTGTCATCATTTTAGCGATGAGT
The DNA here is from genome assembly GCA_964505135.1 of uncultured Ferruginibacter sp. Classification (GTDB taxonomy): domain Bacteria; phylum Bacteroidota; class Bacteroidia; order Chitinophagales; family Chitinophagaceae; genus Ferruginibacter. The sequence goes on along the minus strand of CAZDHQ010000906.1, from coordinate 1,252 downwards.
CTTTAGTGCATATTTTAAAGTGGATGAAAGAAAACAGTACAATTGGATTTTTCATCAATGATTTGCATCGTCATCCACTGGCTTATCATTCTATCAAAATAATAACAGGTGCATGCTCCAAATCCTATTTAGTTAAAAATGATGCGCCATTATCGGTGGCAAGAGGATTTACAAAAAACGAGTGGAAACAATTATTAAATGAATCAAGTATTGCCAATTATAAAATCAGCTGGCAGTGGGCATTCAGGCATTTAATTGTATATAAGCATGAGTGAAACAAAACTACATGATGCAGCCATTATTGGCGGTGGACTTGCTGGTCTTACACTGGCCATACAACTGGCAAGACAGGAGCATCAAGTAGTCTTGTTCGAAAAAGAAGCATATCCATTTCACAAAGTATGCGGTGAATACATCAGCATGGAAAGCTGGAATTTTTTGGAGTCACTAGGTGTGCCGCTTGCTGAAATGAACTTGCCGCAAATCAACAATTTAATTGTTACTGCACCCAATAGCCGTGCTTTAACCACACCGCTTGATTTAGGCGGTTTTGGTATCAGCCGTTATAAACTGGATGCTATGCTAAAAGATATTGCGGCCGCTTATGGCGTGCATATAATGGAAAACACAAAGGTAACGGACGTACATTTTACAGAAGATATTTTTACTGTCATTACCGCCAAAGAAAATTTTGAAAGCAAATTATGCTTTGGCAGTTTTGGTAAACGCAGTAACCTGGACATTCACTGGAAGCGCTATTTTGTGCACCATAAAAGCAATAAGCTCAGCAATTATGTCGGCATTAAGTACCACATCAAAACCAATTTTCCTGCAGATACTATTGCACTGCACAATTTTGAAGATGGCTATTGTGGCATATCGAAAATTGAAGATGATAAATTTTGTCTTTGCTATCTAACCAATGCAGCCAATCTTAAACGCAATAACAATTCCATACAGCAATTGGAACAGAGTGTGTTAAAGAGAAATCATCATTTAGAAAAAATCTTTGAGGAAAGTGAATTTCTTTTTAAAACACCCATTTCTATTTCACAAATTTCCTTTGCACGCAAGAGCCAGGTGCGTAACCATATCATCATGGTGGGTGACGCAGCAGGCATCATTACACCACTCTGTGGCAATGGCATGAGCATGGCCATGCATGCATCCAAAATAGCCGCCACTTACGCTCACGAGTACCTGCAAAAAAACATAACAAGACAAGAACTGGAGAAAGACTACGATGCTGCAT
>CAZDHQ010000905.1:0-2039 GCA_964505135.1 uncultured Ferruginibacter sp. | reverse complement strand
AAAATATAAAAGTGAATTGAATGATCCTGCTTATGTAACATCATGGCAGTTTCCTACGTTGATATCACGAAAAGTAAACTGCCATGATGTTACATAAGCAGGATCATTCAATTCACTTTTATATTTTGAAAGTAGTTGACTGATATTATTTCGATATTTATCAATTTCATTTTTTCTTCTGTCAACAATACTTTTTTTTGTTGCTTCATCCTTTCGATATTCTTTTTCTATATCCTCTTTAATAAGGCTATCCTGCAGGTAATCCAGTCTTTCAAGTGCCCTGTTTAAAAACTCGCCTTTTGTTACTTGAATTATAGGTAATTGATTGCCTGGTGCCAGGTACACGGCTTCCCAATCATTGATCCACGTAATATAGGGATACACATTGGGATGAATCTTTGGATCCCTGCCCTTCATTTTGGTTACTGTTTCCATTGGTGTTTGGCCTGCAGAACCATTCGGCTGCATGGTGAAAAACCAATCATCTTTGTTCATGAAATCAATATTCCAGGTACCAGCCAGTTGATTAGCCGCCATCCAGAATCTTGGTAAACCTGTTTCACCAATTGGCTTAAAATGTTTTTGAGCATCCAAATGATCAAACGCTACATCCCACACATGAAACAATACAGCATAGTTATTGGTGTTGATATAGCGCTGGTATTCGCCGAGACCTGCTACAGGAGTGTAGCTTTTCTTTACCCATTCTGCAAACTTGTTAACATAGATTTCTTTTTGTTTGCCGATAGCCGTGGTTGGAGGCTTTACATATTTATCATAAATATTTTTTGGATCCCATCCAACAATACTGTCCTGTATACGCTGCTCAGAAGTAATTTGAGCAAAACAAGTAACAGATAAAATCAAGGCAGAGAATACGAACAAAAATTTCATTTTGATAAGTTGTATTGATGAGAATTAATCTTTTGCCTAAAGCATATAACCTTCTACTCGCCTGAAGGATTCTTACTTAAATGGAGATTTGCAGAAAAATCATCTACCACTGGTTTAAAATTTTTATCAGTAAGCGCAAATACAACGCATGCTGTTGTCTTGTCTTTTGTAAAACTGTTTATCATCACCACACATTTCTTTTTACCCTGGTAAAAATTACCAATGGCCACCGAAGAAGCCCAGCCATCCACTGTTTGACCAGTTAAAACTTTTGCAGGTTTTTTATCCGCCTTTGTCAATCGCTTTAGCACAAACTCATTCCATTGCTGAGTAATGTTTTCTGTTACCGAACTGCCTGCAGCACTTTTGTACAGCGTAATGATGCAAAAGTTGGTATCGTTGTGATGATAGGAAAATTGCAAACGTGAAGGCAATAATGACTGGTCATACAGTATTGGTCTGCGATAAGTGAACACATCAAATTTACCTGCGAGTGAAGTATCAGCACTTTGTGATTTTGCCACTCCACTCATGGTTAAGCCAACAAAGATTATCAAAATAAAATTTTTCACTTTACAGTAAGGTTTGTGATGGTGTTTGCCTGAGGCTTTTTTGAAAATGTTTTTATTGCTGCTTTATCATTCAGTCATCAGTAAATCAACGTCAGCCTTTATTTCATTTTCCTGCTTTTGTTTGTCAAAGAAACGAACAGCCAAATGGTAAGTCTCCCCAGCTATCATTGGGTTACCGGTGTTGAGCGTAGCTTGTAATGTGCTTGCTTCGTTTTCAGGTGTACCGTTCACCATATCGCTGAATGCATCAGGGAGATTGATCACCTCTTTGCCAGCTTTATCAGTCAATACAATGCGGCAACCAGGATATGCTTTTCCATCTTTAACTGCATAATACTTAACACCGGTGCTTACAATTGCCAGCTTAGCACCCATAGGTATTTTGTTATTACTTAAACGGTTACCATTGGCATCTGCTAAATAAATATCCTCGATACCGAAACCATTATAACTTGCACTTAGACCCGTGGCCAGATCTTTCTTAACTCCCTTACTAAAATTGCAGGAGCTTAAGATAAATAAAAAAACAACAAACGTTAAAAGAGAACCCTTTTTCATGATATAGTTTTTTAG
>CAZDHQ010000904.1:0-2049 GCA_964505135.1 uncultured Ferruginibacter sp. | reverse complement strand
GGATACAATGGTGCACAAAATGATGAAAGTTGGCTTTATCATTACCACAACATTGGGTGCTATGACTGGTGTTGGCATCTGGCTTTCGGTTTCTGTTGTAAGCCCGTTATCTATTGCCAGTTTGATAAGGGTTTTTTATTGGGCATGGTTTACAGAATGGCTGGTATTTGTAACAGAAGTTGTACTGATTCTGATTTACTTTCTTACATGGAAAAACTCCAACAAATCACTCAAGGCAAAACTAAGGCATATAAAGTTTGGTTGGTTTTTGTCCATCTTTTCATGGATAACAATGGCCATCATAGTTTCTATTTTAGGGTTTATGATGGATCCCGGTAACTGGAAAACACATCATAGTTTACTCAATGGGTTTACCAATCCTATCTATATGCCGCAGTTATTATTTCGAACCCCAACTGCCATGTTAGTGGCCGGAGTGTTTGGATATTTATTAGTCACCATTTTTACAAAAACGAATACAGACCTTAGGGTAAGGGCAGTAAAACAATCTTCCATTTGGATATTGATTTGGGCACCACTTTCACTGGCTGGTGCAATTTTTTATTACCGCGCCATGCCACAGGCCATGACAGATAATATGAGTACGGCGGTAGGAACTTTGCAGTTTGCACAATATTATGGTGTTTTGAAATATGTTATCGTTGCAGCCATCTCCACTGTTTTGATTATTGCTTTTTGGGGAATATGGAAGCCCAAAAGTATTCGGGTTGCCTTGGTTATTATTCCATGCCTGATAGTTTTTGGTTTTTTAGGAATATTTGAAAGAGTAAGGGAATTTATCCGAAAGCCTTATATAATTGGTGGTTATATGTACAGCAATCTTTTAAGAGAGGAAGATTATTCTTTGTACAAAAGAGACGGACTTTTAAAATATGCTACTTATACCTCTACACCGGAAGTAACCGAAACCAATAAAATAGAAGCAGGGCGAAATGTTTTTATTCTTACTTGTAGCCGTTGTCATACCACACAAGGGATCAACTCTATTGTTTTTGTATTTGAAAGGATGTATGGCCCGGGCAAACCATTTGATGAGAGTTCAATAGCGGCCTTTACTAAAGGCATGGACAATGGAAGAACTTTTATGCCTGAATTTCCGGGCAATAAAAAAGAACTTGATGCCTTAGCTGCCTACATAAAAAATTTACAGATAACCGGCGATGTAATTGAAGGCGCACAAAACGAGGGTGTGGTGGTAAACCCCTATCAAAGTATTAATTCGGTTGTAAAGCTGATAGAAAGGCAGCAAAATGAAAAAACTGATTCTCTGGCAAAACTTACCATTGAGCAAAACAAATAAATAACAGTAACGTTATGTTTCAAATATTGCAAATTAATACCCCTGTTCCAAGAGATATTCCTTTGGATTTGCCATTGCCCGAATGGCTGCTGGTTGCCTTATTGATTGTTTCTTTTTTGCTGCACATCGTTTTTGTAAACCTGATGTTGGGTGGAACGGTTTTAACCCTGTGGTGTCAGATAAGAGGATTAAAGGATAAAGATTATCACAATCTTGCACACGAAATTTCTAGAACCATTACGGTAAATAAAAGTTTGGCAGTAGTATTGGGTGTAGCCCCATTGTTAAGTATTTCAACATTATACGCTACCTATTTTTACACCGCCACTTCGTTAACGGGGGGCATGTGGATAGCTATTATACCCCTTGTAACAGTAGCTTTTTTACTTACTTATTTAAACAAGTACACATGGCTTACGCTGGATAAAAACAAGCCTTTGAGTATTGCTATTATTGCCACGGCAACCGCTTTGTTTTTATTTATCCCCTTAATCTTTTTAGTAAATGTAAACCTGATGTTGTTTCCTGAAAAGTGGGGCACCGTAAAAGGTTTCTTTAGTGCTTTACTTTTGCCCAATGTATTACCCCGTTATCTGCACTTTATTGCGGCCTCAATGGCTGTAACAGGCTTATTTATCTTTTGGTATATGGGAAGAAAGAATTACCCATTTGAAGAGTATTTTGAACGATTAACAAGATACGATATAAAGAAAAAGGCGTATTCACTT
>CAZDHQ010000903.1:0-2050 GCA_964505135.1 uncultured Ferruginibacter sp. | reverse complement strand
AAAAAGAGCTAACGAATTTCTTAACTTAAGTGAACGGGTTAATGTGTTTCACCTATCTACTTTTGGAGTATCGTTTATGATAAAGTTGATAGCTCATGAATACAGAACAAAATTCACTGGATGACATCAAGGTTAATTTGAAACTAAAGCTTGCGGCGCTGTGGGCATGTTTTATGTTTCTCTATATCTATGTAGATTATTTTCATTTATTTATGCCGGGAGTACTACAGGATATGTTAGCAGGTAAGGTATTTGTATTTGAAATTACCCAGGCATTTCTTTTGGCGGTACTCGCCTCTGTAATGGTTCCGGCATTAATGATTCCGCTGTCCATCACCTTGTCAGCTAAACTAAATCGGTATACAAACATAATCGTGGCCCTGGTTTATATTCCTTATACATTATTTAATTTGGCAGGAGAGGCTTGGATGCATATGGCATTGGGTGCTGTAGTAGAAGTCCTTCTTCTTTGCATAATTATCCGTTATGCATGGAAATGGCCTCGTACTCAAACATGAGATTCTATCAGGTAAAATCCGAACAGCTAAAAAAATAGCTCAACGTTAGCAGTATTTTACTGTCTTTATTTTCTTTCCAGCATAATCAAATTTGATATGAAAGTTTTACAGAAGGCCTTATTAACAGGTTAGAGTATCCTTTAAAATAATATTGCCCCTTGCTGTCTTTTTTAACTTAAGTTAATTCCTTTTTCATTTTGCAATATCAATTTCGCAACTCATTTTATTAAACCTATTTTTTTAATAGGGTGAAAACAGCAGTTAATTAAAATGAAAGTTCAATAAGGTTATCCATACTCAAGCATCTTACCTGTTAGCTTTCAGCTTTATTAATGATAATCCTAAAAAGATATAAACAACTATTAGTATGGCGATTAGAAAAACAATGAAAATCCTGTTATTGCTTTCATTATTCAGCTCTGTCAATCAAGCAATCGGGCAAAAAAATTACACCATTAGCGGCAGTATAAAAAGTAAAAATAGTGGTGAGTCTATTATTGGCGCAAGTGTTAAAGTATTAAACAGTAATTATGGTACAACCTCAAATGAGTATGGATTTTACAGTATTTCGTTGGTGGCTGATACCTATCAAATTGTGTATAGTGCAGTTGGTAAAACGCCGGACACTATTAGTGTTAATTTAGTAGGTAACATCGAAAAAAATATTCGCCTTTTAGAAACTAACTACGAGTTGACAGGTGTTACAGTTACCAGCAGTAAATCTTCGGGCCGTGCTATTACTGGCTCTCAAATGGGGATCGAAAAAATATCGGTGCAGGAAGCCAAAAACATTCCAGTAATTTTTGGTGAAAAAGATTTATTAAAAACAATTCAATTATTACCAGGTATTAAAACCGCTGGCGATGGTAATAGTGGCATTTTTGTAAGAGGCGGAAGTACTGACCAAAACCAAATAATTTTAGACGAAGCCAACATTTACAATGCAGCTCATTTGTTTGGTTTCTTTTCTACTTTTAATAGCGATGCTATAAAAGATATAGCAGTGTATAAAGGAGGAATGCCGGCACAATATGGAGGAAGATTAAGCAGTGTGTTGGATGTAAGAATGAATGAAGGAAATAATCAAAACACCAGTGTGAGTGGTAGTGTAGGGTTGATTAGCGGAAAACTCAACATTGAAGGGCCTATTCAAAAAGACAAATCTTCTTTTTTAATAACTGGTAGAAGAACTTATGCTGATGTGTTTCTAAAAACGGACGAAAAGTACAAGAATAACCAGTTATACTTTTACGATTTAAACGCTAAGCTTAACTACGAGCTGGGAAAAAAAGATAAACTTTATTTAAGCGGCTATTTTGGAAAAGATGTTTTAGGCTACAATGAGCAATTTGCAATCAATTGGGGCAATGGAACCGGAACCTTACGTTGGAATCACATTTTTAACAGCCGTTTATTTTTAAATACTTCACTAATTTTTAGTAATTACAACTATGAGTTTAGAGTTAAAAATGGTACAAACGATATAAGGATCTTTTCTCAAATCAGGGACTGGAACTTAAAGCAGGATTACC
>CAZDHQ010000902.1:0-2050 GCA_964505135.1 uncultured Ferruginibacter sp. | reverse complement strand
ATCAAACTCAAAATGTTTCACTCCGAAATCATTAACGACCATGAAGAACTAAATGCAGAAGTGAGCAATTACCGGGATATTCCTGCGGTATCAAACGTTACCCAACAGCAGGTGCTGGATAATTATTACCAGGTAAAAATGGATATTAAAAGGTTGATTGGGGAGGAAGTGGGGCGGTTAAAACAAAACGCTTAAAATAGGTAATCGAAAACTCCAAAATACTATTGTGTACTGTAATGCCTTTCTGTATCAAATACTAAGTTTTGGATGCCAAATATCCTATTAAATAATTATCTTTATGGTTATGTACTTTGAATGTAAGTACACCTTATCATTCCTTAAACTTTGCTATGAGAATTGATTTTACGGATGTTCAAAATTTCAGGAGATTAAAGAATTCCAGGATATATTTTTCGGGTAAAGAAACTGTTTTCGTTGGGCCGAATAATAGTGGTAAAACGACCGCTATGGATGCCCTAATCATTTTTTTTAAAACAAAGAAGTTTACTACCAAGGACTTTACTCTTTCCAACTGGAAACATTTAAATAGTATTTGCGAAGAATGGCTTAAAGAAAGCGATGCAGCTAAGATAGATTTGAAGATTGACAAGTGGGAGCAACATTTGCCAACATTAGACCTCTGGCTTTCTGTAAAGCCGACAGAAGTGCATTATGTAAGTCACCTCATTCCGACTCTAAGCTGGGCTGGTGGCTCTTTAGGGCTTCGTTTACGATTTGAGCCTGATGATATGTCAGCACTTTATAAAGAATTTTACAGTATATGCAATAATGCCCGTAAAATATCTGCTCCAAAAACGAAAGCAACTACCGGATTCAGTTTGTGGCCAAAAGATTTATGGGATTTTTTAGAAAAGCGGCTGTCTGATTTTTTTACTATAAAAGCTTACCTACTTGACCCTGCTGATAAAGCTACATTTCAAAAATTGCCTGCAAACAGTTTGCCATTAGACATGGATGCACTAAAGGGATTAATAAAAGTAGATATTATTAATGCTCAACGTGGTTTTACGGATGTAAATACAGAAGGTGGCGAAACTACAGGTACACAGAAAAATTTATCTAACCAATTACGCAGCTATTATGAAAAGCATTTGAACCCGGAATTAAATACTACTGAAAAGGATGTGGAAGCTCTAAGAGTAATGGAAGATGCAAAAAGATTATTTGAAGAAAACCTAAAGGAAAGTTTTAAATCGGCTATAGGTGAACTGGAAGAGCTTAACTATCCTGGTTTTGGCAACCCAGCCATTAGTTTAGCAAGTAACATAAATACAGCCGAAAGTCTGAAGCATGACTCATCGGTAAGATACAGTCTTGGCGATGATGGTGCAGAGTTAAATCTTCCTGAGAAGTATAATGGACTTGGGTATCAAAACCTCATTTCCATGATTTTTAAACTTATCCGCTTCCGAGATGAATGGATGCAAGTGGGTAAAAGCTACAGGCCAGACAGTACGACTTCTGATGCTCCAGAATTTGAACCATTGCACTTGGTATTAATTGAAGAACCGGAAGCACATTTACATGCACAAGTGCAACAGGTGTTTATTCGTGAAGCATATCGGGTATTAAGGAATAATAAAAATTTGTCAGATGATAAATTTATCACTCAGCTAATAATCAGCACCCATTCCAATCATATTGCACATGAAATCGATTTTACCAGTTTGCGATATTTTAAAAGGGAGCAAGTTGCCGGGCAATCTATAGGGACATCAAAAGTGATAAACTTGTCAAATACTTTTGGCAATTCTGATGATACTACCAAATTTGCTATCCGTTATTTACGAACTACACATTGTGATTTGTTTTTTGCCGATGCAGTAATATTAGTGGAAGGCCCTGCGGAGAGGATGCTTGTACCTTACTTCATAAAGCATCATACTAACTTGAGTAATGCATATATATCTATTTTAGAAATTGGCGGCAGCCATGCCCATACACTTCAACCACTAATTGAAAACTTAGGAATAATTACCCTAATTATTACTGACTTGGATGCGGTAAACCCTGCTGCACACAATAGTAA
>CAZDHQ010000901.1:0-2065 GCA_964505135.1 uncultured Ferruginibacter sp. | reverse complement strand
ACTATGGTGGAAAACGAACCGGCATTGCCGTTACCGATCCATTACAAATAATCGCCACAGGTTTAGAAACCATTGAATCGAAAGAGTTAATTCCTTATTTGAAAAAATATTTTGCATCGGAACAAGTAGAACTCATCATCATTGGCTTGCCGAAAAACTGGGATGAAACTGATACACACGGAACGCCACTGGTGCAGGCAGCCATCAAAAAATTACAGAAAGAATTCCCATCTATGCCGATCAAAACGGTGGACGAACGCTACACTTCTAAAATGGCTAAAGATGCCATGCTGGAAATGGGTATGAAGAAAAAAGACCGGCGGGTGAAGGGAAATGTAGATGTAATAGCGGCCACCATTATGCTGCAGGAGTACATGCAAAGCCTTCAATAGCAAATAAATCGTAAATTCGCAGCATGAAGAAAGCGAAAACAAAAAAGAAGGCTGCCAAAAACGAGGAGAAGATGCTATCCAAGAAGGAATGGCTGGCAAAATTTTTTGGTAAGGTTAAATCTTTTGGAGACGGACTTGAATACCAGAAAATGATTAGAAATGGCCAGCGGTAAAACTTGTGTGTTTGATACCAACGTACTTGTATATTTCTTCCAGGGCGATATTAATGCCGGCAAATTGATTGAAGATTTAAATGTCGCAGTTTCGGCAATCACATCGATCGAGTTGTTAAGTAATGCAAAACATACACCCAAGGAAAGAGAACTTGTAAAAGATTTTCTGGAAGGTATTACACCTGTTCAAACGAACCCTGCAATAGTCGACTTGACGATTAAATTTAGGTTGTCGTACAGTCTTCTGGTCGCAGATGCATTAATTGCGGCTACTGCAAAGTACCTTGATTCTCCATTGATCACATCAGATAAAGCGTTTTTCAAAATAAAAGAAATACAGGTTATTCCATTTTCAAAATAATTATGATTTTACCAATAGTAGCATACGGCTCACCCGTTTTAAGGAAAGTAGCAGAAGATATACCGCAGGATTATCCTGACCTTCAAAAGTTACTTGCAGATATGTGGGAAACCATGTATAACAGCAATGGCGTGGGTTTAGCGGCTCCCCAAATCAACAAATCCATCAGGTTGTTTTTGGTAGACAGCACCCAGGTTTTTGCTAACCTGGAAGAAGGTGAAGAAAATGATTTTCCGGATGCGCCTGGATTTAAAGGTGTTTTTATCAATGCCCATATAGTAGAAAAATCTGGAGATGAATGGGCTTATAACGAAGGCTGCCTCAGCATTCCAAAAATAAGGGAAGACATTTACCGTAACGAAGAAGTTACCCTTGAATATGTGGACGAAAATTTTGAACCACAAACCAAAACATTCAATGGCCTTACTGCAAGAGTGATCTTGCATGAATATGATCACATTGAAGGAAAGCTGTTTATTGATTACATCAAACCATTAAAAAGAACCTTGCTCAAAAGGAAACTGGATGATATTACCAAGGGCAAGATCAAAACAGACTACCGGATGATGTTTGCTAAATAGTTTTTCAATTCAACTATCTTACATCTTTCATAATTTGCAGGCATGATTAAAATAATCATGCCTGTTTTATTTTGTTTAACTGCATTCACCGCAAATGCACAAAACAAAGACACTGTTATCAGGGTAGATCAAAAAACAATTACACTTTCTGAAGTAGTGGTTGATAATAAACTAAATGTTCCGGGGTTTATCAACCGCATTAAAAACGACAGCAGTTTCTATAAAGCCTTCCGTAATCTTCGCATCTTAAATTATAGCGCTATCAACGATATCCGCATGATGGACAAGAATGGTCAGGCGCAGGCTTCCCTTTACAGTAAAACAAAACAGTTAAGAGAAAATACTTGCCGTAGCATGCAGGTAATGGAGGAAAAAACTGATGGCGATTTTTATGATGATGAACACCAATACAATTATTACACCGCTCAAATGTATGCTTCACTTTTTTTTACCAAAGACAGTGTGTGCGGAGAGGACAATATTGTAGCCGGAAAAGAATTTAGCACCGAAGGAAAAAGTGGAATGGAGAAACACAAAGAGCAATTGAAAATGTTGTTC
>CAZDHQ010000900.1:0-2069 GCA_964505135.1 uncultured Ferruginibacter sp. | reverse complement strand
AGTTTGCATAATTAATTTTTTGAAGTATTGACTCAATGCTTTGCTTCGTTGCATCTCCTTTTTCGTAGAGTTTACCTACTGCAGCGGCGGCTGCAAAGTCAATGATTTTATCTAATTCATATTGATTGTACAATCCACAGATGATACCGGCCATAAAGCAATCGCCGCTTCCAACTTTATCTACAACATCTCCAAGCACGTGCAGGGCAGATGTTGCCGTATTTCCATTGCTGCCGATCACACCAAAATACTCTTGCTGTAAACGGAATGTATAAGCAACTGTGCGTATCCGTGAGTAACGCTGCATTAACTGCTGCATACTGCTGATGGCAGCATCTACCAATTCATTTTTACTTTTACCAGTACTGTCTTTTATCGGCGCTTCAACACCGGCCAATGTTTCGGCCGCCCATATATTTCCCATTACTACATCGCAATAGCTGATAAGACCAGGCATTATCTCCACCGGCGATTTACCATATTGCCAAAGTTTAGAGCGATAGTTTAAATCAACTGAAATGGTCAGCCCTTTTTTTGATGCCGCTTCCAGCGCTTCTTTACATACATCAGCACAGGACATTAATAAAGCAGGGCTGATAGCACTAAAATGAAACCAGTTGCAATCATCCAGCGCTTTATCCCAATCAATCATCCCCGGCTTTAACGCAGCAAAAGAAGAGTATGCTCTATCATAGATTACACCAGCATGTTTAAGGTCTGCCCCCTGTGGTAAATAATAAGTGCCAATTCTTTCGCCACTTAATTGTATGGCGCTGGTATCAACTCCATTAATAGATAAAAATGAAATGATCTCTTTACTTAAATAATGATCCGGAATAGCCGAACAATATTTAACAGGGACATACCATTTAGCCAACGCATTGGCTACATTCAATTCTGCTCCTCCTATATACACAGCCATGTTGGCCTGATTAATCCATTCGCCATTTAGTGCAGGGCTAATTCTTAATAACAATTCACCAAAACAAAACACTTTATTCATGTAATTCTTTGCTTTTATAAAACGCCGCCGGGAAATTACTTTATTCTTTTAAATATGCGTTCAACTTTTACAGAAAGAAACATCAACAAGAATAACGTATCACTGCTTAAAAGAATGATTCTCGTCAGTGTTACTCATTTTCTGACAGAAAAATTTTTACAAAAAACCAGGCAGTCTTAGATTTGTATAACTAACCCAGCAACTTGAAACCTTTGCCCAGTCAGTACTACAGGGCTTCAAGTTTTTATCTTAATCTTCTACCAGTGGATTGTTTAAATTATAACTTTGATGATGTAGTGGCTTTTGGAAAACAAAAAAATGGCCAGCCAAAATTTAATTTTAAGTATAAGCAAATTGAAATATTCCAGGTATTAAAATGCCTTGGGTTCAGAAGAGGACTTGCAGGCCATCAACATATTTATTATATAAGAACCCGCAATACCTTAATACCTGTGACCTTTCATTGTCTTGAAAACGGTTTTGCCAACTACCTGAAACAATGTGACGAGAAAAATTTGCCTGAAGGTGTGACTAAAGCAATATTGCTCAAACACTATTTCAAAGAAAAACCAATAATAGAAAATGGTCTTTTGAAATCAGAACTGGAAGAGATATTGACCAACGAAGACCTTGCAAAATTACTGTCTTATCCAATCGAATACAATTAAGTTACTCATTTGCAAGTTTAGAATAAAAAAAGGTGTTCCATCTGTACGGAACACCTTTCTAATTTGGTTTAATTATTTTGAAAACGAATATGGAAATGCATCTTCGTTTGTGCCTCTCCGGTAGTTAGGCTTATCACTCATGGTATAAACGATCTTACCCCCTTTTAGCAGGGCTTCGTATTCCAGGTAGTTTTTACTATAAGGCTGTCCATTAAAATTGATAGCGTTAATGTACAAATTTTTGCTGCTGTTATTAGGCGCCTGCAACACCAACTCTCTTCCACCTGGCATTTTTAACTTGATACTTTTAAATAGCGGCGTACCAAGGACATATTGATTGGTACCAGGACAAACCGGATAAAAGCCCATTGCACCAAATACATACCATGCGCTGGTTT
>CAZDHQ010000899.1:0-2072 GCA_964505135.1 uncultured Ferruginibacter sp. | reverse complement strand
TCCTGCAATGCATTTGAAACAACAGTGCCTACGCTGAGTGTAATCAATACTTATTTCAATCGTCCTGATTTGCCGATTGGTATTACAAAAAAATCATTGCCCAATAAAGACTGCTCACAAAAATGGGCAGAAGCCATCGTGGCCAAATATCCGCATGCCATCAAATCAAATGATGAAGCAATGGAAGCCGTGGCTTTGTACAGAAAAATATTGGCATCGCAGCCGGATAAAAGTGTAACCATTGTAAGCGTTGGCTTTTTCACCAATTTAGCTGACCTGCTTAGTTCACCGGCTGATGAATATTCAAAACTGGATGGTAAAGCACTAGTGATTAAGAAAGTGAAGCAGTTGGTTTCTATGGCTGCAAGAATTGATAAGGATGGTAAGACGGGTTATGAATTTAATGTGATGGTAGACGCAGCAGCATCAAAAAAAGTATTTGCGGAATGGCCAACGCCCATTACCATGAGTGGTTTTGAAATAGGAGAGAAGGTGCTTACCGGTATCCGCCTCACACACAATGATGCAATACAAAACAGCCCGGTAAAAGATGCATTTGCGGTGGCGTTGAAAAAAGATAAAAACACAGTAGGAAGAAATAGCTGGGATGAAACAGCGGTTTTGATTGCCGTACGTGGGTTGGAGCCCTGGTTTGGGTACAAAAAATTGAATTTTGATGTAAAACCCGATGGACAAAACGTATTGATACCCGGAGAAAAAATAAAATACGTCACATTCAAGCAAAGCCCAGCACAAATCGCTGCAGTAATGGAGGATTTGATGATGCACCAGCCGAAAAAGCTTTAGCCGGTAATGACATTAATTTAACCTGCAGCAGCGGAAATAAAAGCAGTTTTGATGCGTTTATAAGAATACTGTTCCTTACCAAAGTATACTTAAATGCAACAAATGAAAACATTGCTTTTGGGAACACTTTTAAGCCTGGCTATTTCAAGTGCGCAGGCGCAAAAATGGTGGAAACCCACTAAACGGGAACTCTTTGGGTATACTGCTCTCACGCTTTCAGGCGTTTCATACGGCTTTAACCAGGCCATTGAACATCACAATTATGGTTATGGCAATTCTTTTGTTGATATTACGGTCAGCTATAAAAATAAATACCGCAATTATGATGCAGGCGATTTGAGGGAGGCCTATTTTGGGAGCAAAACTTTTTTGGCATTTACTACAGATGCCTTTCATCTAACCAATACATTAGACAAAGGATTTTTAACCACGGGTGTAATTCTAACTACCTGGGATTTTAAATCTGATCTAAAAAAATATCCAAAGAAAGATCGCTGGAAAGTAATTGTGTTTAAAAAGATTTTGATTCCGCTGGTATTACAGCACTTATCTTTTGAGCTCACTTTTAATAACCTGCCATACGGTGGACGATAATTTTGTTACTGCTTTGCTCTTCCATATTGTACCGGCCATTCCACATCGTCACCCAATTCATGTGCAGCATGCAATGGAAAGTAGGGATCTCTCAGCAGTTGCCTTGCAACAATAATCAAATCCGCTTCTTGATTTTGCAGAATTGTTTCAGCCTGTGCTGCGGTTGTGATCATGCCCACTGCACCTGTGCGTATACCTGTTTCTCTTTTAATACTGGCAGCAAAGGGAACCTGGTAGCCTGCAGCAACTGGTATCTTCACATGCGGAACTGTTCCACCAGTAGAGCAATCAATTAAATCAATTCCTCTTGTTTTAAGTACCGCTGCTAATTGAATAGAATCCTGTTCATTCCATCCGCCTTCTGCCCAGTCTGTTGCAGAGATACGAACGAACAATGGTAACGTAGATGGCCACACGCTTTTTACTGCTTCAATAATTTCCAGCAATAAACGTATCCTGTTTTCAAAACTGCCACCGTATTCATCTGTTCTTTTATTGGTTAGCGGCGATAAAAATTCATGTATTAAATAACCATGGGCTGCATGTATTTCAATTAATTGATAGCCGGCCTGGATTGCTCTTACTGTTGCAGTTTTAAAATCATTGATCACTTTTTCAATACCTGCTTTATCCAATGCCAGTGGTGCTTCATCTGTTTCATAAAAACCAAT
>CAZDHQ010000898.1:0-2078 GCA_964505135.1 uncultured Ferruginibacter sp. | reverse complement strand
AGAAAGCTAACATGTGGTCTTGTCCCTGATATCGTTTTCAAATTCGCTGTCCCTGTCTCTCCACACCTTTTCTCCATCGCTTTCAAATAAATCTGTCCAGCGGCTAAGCATATTGCCAGACAGGTGTTTAACAATGGTAGCAATACTGTTGCTATCATTATTCAACTGCAGGAAGAGCTTTTCTTCAGGCACCTGCTCAAACGCTTTTTCCCCCAGCATTTTATAGTACTCAAACTGCTTAATGACACTTTTTAAATAGCTCATAGTTTTGCTTTTATTATGGTTAATTGTGAACAGGTATATTTTGAACCTGCCGTACCTTCTTTACCCTGGATTCAAAGTCAGTGTTTACAGGATTAACTACAGCCGTAAACAACTGCATCAAGGCTTCAGTATGAGCAATACTTTTTTGAGTGGGTAAATGAAAATGGACAAGCTTTATCCACATAATGGCTTTCGGTATTCTTTTATCACTGTCCCACATAATTCCCTCCAGCAGCAAGCTCTTCCCGGAAAATTCAATCAGAGCAGTTTGTATAATCACCTCTTCGTTGGGGGCAGCAGGATTGAGATAAGATATTTGTGTCTGAACAGCCACCCAACCTACCCCGTTTTGCTTAACCAGATTGTAAATGTCAAGGTCATAATGTTCAAGCAATTGATCTTCCCTTACAGAAATGATATAATCAATGTACTTTGAATTATTCAGGTGATTAAAAGGATCACAGTCATGGAACCTGATCTTTGTTTTGCTTTCCAATACGTTTAAATAGTTGGTCATAGCTAATTTTTAAAAAATATACCGATCGGTATATTTTACTCCAAAAAAAATTATTTCCTCAAGCCTAATAGTAATTGTTCCAAATAATTCATGGCTATCTTAAGTTCAGTGGTTTTACCTGACACCTTGGCCTGCATAAATGCTCCTTCAATCATAGAAATCATAATTACTGCAATCTGTGCCGGATCTGTGTCAGCTTTTATTTCATTTCTTGCAATACCCCTTTTCATCAGGTTTTCAAGCGATTTTTTCCAAAGGGCTAATGCCGCTGCCGCTCTTTCTTTCAGCTGGGGATGTGTATCATCAGCTTCTGTGGCAGTATTTAAAATAGGGCAGCCTGCCTGTAAAAAAGGGATTTTAAAATAGTTACGATAAACTTCCGGATACACCAGTAAGCGATCGATAGAATTTTCTTTTGCCAGTAGTTTATTTTTAAAAAAATCAGTTACTCTTCCAAAATTAAAGTCAAATACAGCAAGTGCTACTTCATCCTTATTTTCAAAATTCCCATAGATGCTTCCCTTGGTTAACCCGGTAGCCTCTGTGAGATCGGTAAGTGATGTACCGGCATATCCCTTTATGTTGAAAACTGTGGCTGCTTTTTCAACGATTAATTGTTTTGTTCTTTCCGCCTTTGACAATAACTCATTCATCTCACCACAAATATATAAAAATATACCGAATGGTATATTTTTTTAGAAAAATTGTTTTGCCCAGAAAATATTAGGGTGCAATAAAATACAAAAGGCTAAATCATCTAGATAAATCGAGATGGATGCATTGAAACAATTACTTCCACTCAAAAATTGAATAATCATTTTAAAATCAGCTAAAAGCCTTTGAATTTAATGGTGTCCATAGAGAGCATTTGAAAAATGTACTTTATAAAAAATTGGAGGATAGATTCAAAAATCAAATTGAAGTCAATAAAACAAATAAAGCGAGACTTGCGGAGCTAAATAACCAAATTGAAAAACTGGAAGAACGTTTTGTTTTGGGGGAAATAACTAAAGAACAGTGGAATAAATTTTCTGAAAAGACAATAGCCCAAAAAGAAATTTTGTCCAGAGAAATTGAAGAGAACAGCAAAATCAGTTCGGACCTTGAAACTTTCGTAAATAAAGGACTAAAAATTGCAGAAAACCTCCATCAGACGTGGGTTTCAAGCAACTTTGAAAATAAAGTGCGATTGCAAAAATTGGTTTTTCCTGAAGGAATCACCTATTGCGAAGAAAATGACTTAGTTCTAACTTTCAGAGTGAACTCAATATTTGCGGAAATCCCAGTAAATACGGGT
>CAZDHQ010000897.1:0-2080 GCA_964505135.1 uncultured Ferruginibacter sp. | reverse complement strand
TTAGTAAATCAGTATAAGGCTTCTTCCTGTCTCTCAGCAATAGCTCAAACTCGGAATAAGGCAACTGGAAAGCATGAAATAAAATGATAGTCATTTTTGTTGCAGGCAAACTGTTAATGGCCTGTTCTGCCAATTGTAAAGATTGAATGGAAAAATCGGTTGGGATAAGTATGTGTTTCATATTTGTATTGTTTAGGATACAAAAATGATACGGTCATATTAAGACGGTTTAATAGCGCAATGATAATTTCATTAGAATTGTATTAGAAAGCCATTAGAGAATTAGAACAGCCTTAATGTGCACTATTATTCAGCGGCAATGATATTTTTACTGTAGTTCCCTTATCAATAGCAGAACTTACTTCAATCTTTCCTTTGTGCAAGCGAATGATGTTTCTTGACAACGGCATGCCAATGCCATAGCCTTCATATTGCTGCACATTAGAAGCCCTGAAGAAAGGATCATATATATATATCAGTTCTTCCTCAGGAATGCCGAGTCCTTTATCAGTAATAACAACCAGGGCTATGTTTTTTTCAAACCTCAACTGCAGGCTTACTGGTTGGTTATTGGAGTATTTGCATGCGTTCAATAAGATATTAAGAATGGCTGTTTTTAACAGGTCATAACTGCCATTTACAATTAATTTGTTTTCGTCTTCCGGTAAGTCTTCCAGAGAAACATTTATTTTATTACCAGGAAAAAAAGCGGTGGCGTTTTCAATTACATCATACAGCAATTGATCCAGCCTGATATTACCCCAGGCGATTTTCTTTCCGTCAAAACCGGTTTGGGCCAGTGCCAGCAAACCTTTAATCAAGTCCTGCAGTTTGTTTGCCTGTGACAGAATTTGCCGGATGCTTTGTTTGTATGCTTCTGGTTCCCGGTCTTTGGAGAGCATATATTCTGATTCGACAGAGATGGCTGTAAGCGGTGTTCTTAATTCATGCGAAGCATTGCTGATAAAATTATTCTGTGTTTCAAAAGCCATCTCCAGCCGGGTAATCATCTCGTTAAATGTCTTAACCAGTTCCGCAATTTCATCTTCTCCTTTTATTTCTTCCAATCGCAGGTGCAGGTTATTTTCATTGATCTGTTGCACTTTGCCTATGATATTCCTGAAAGGACGAAAAGTACGCCTGGCAAAATAATGACCAGCTAAAGAGATGACCATTACAAACGCAATCAGTGTTGCAATTTTAATATGCAGTAGTTTATTCATCAGTTCCCGGCCATATTCATTGGTGGCAGACTTGATGATGATATGATGTACCGGTTCTCCCTTGTATAAAAAACCTGCATAGTGCCTGAACTTGATTTGCCTGTATACGGTGGCTCCATCTGCATTGATAATATCCTGCAGGTATTGTTTGTCAAAAGCTGCATCTTCCGGTTGGGTATATTGCCCTGTAATAGAATCTGGCTCAAGAATAAGCGCTTTTTCATGTGGTAGTTTCTCCAGGTATTCTCTTTGAATTTCCCGGAAGGCCTCTGTAGATACATGGTCTTTTTCAAACCTGAAACGGGCAGATATCTTTGCTCTTAGTTCTACTCTTTTATTAAAATCATTTTCTGCTGCTTTATTGATAAAGTAGTATACAATAAAATTGAGTGCAATAAAGAATGCAGACGTAATGAGTGTAAAGAGGAGTGTGGTCTTTGTTTGAATTTTCACAGGCGGCTTTTTATACTTTCAGCATGTAGCCCATGCCAATTACGGTTTGTATGAATTTTTGTGCTGGATCTTTTTCGATCTTCTTGCGCAGGTAATTAATGTACACATCCACCACGTTGGTACCCATATTAAAATCAATGCCCCATACGTTTTCCAGTATTTCCATTCTTGATACCACCCTGTTTTTGTTTTTCAGCAAGTACTCCAGCAGCCTGAATTCCCTTGAGGTGAGATTAATCTGTTCTTTATCTGAAGTAACCAGTTTGCTGCCAAGATTCACTTTAATATTGCCGATGCTGATACCATCCTCATGCTGGGCAGATAAATTCTTTCTCCTGTACAGTGATTTTATTCTAGCTTCCAGTTCAGCAAACTTAAATGGCTTTACCAGGTAGTCGTCAGCG
>CAZDHQ010000896.1:0-2086 GCA_964505135.1 uncultured Ferruginibacter sp. | reverse complement strand
AAAGCAATGGAACATTTTGGTGGTGGTGTAGATTTTATCCTTCATTCCATCGGCATGAGCCTGAACGTTCGTAAGGGAAAGCACTATACAGAAATTGATTATCCATTTAATCAAAAAACCCTGGATATTTCCGCTACCAGCCTGCACCGGGTGTTGGCTACCGCTATGAAAATGGATGCTATTAATGAATGGGGTAGCGTGGTGGCCCTTACTTATATTGCAGCTCAGCGTGTGTTCCCGGATTATAATGAAATGGCCGATGCAAAATCTTTATTGGAGAGTATTGCCCGCAGTTTTGGTTATCATTATGGCGTTAAAAAACATGTGAGGGTAAATACCATCTCTCAATCTCCAACACGTACTACCGCAGGCAGTGGTGTTAAAGGCTTTGATGGATTTATTAGCTATGCTGATAAAATGAGTCCGCTTGGTAATGCTTCTGCAGCAGCATGCGCAGATTATTGTGTAACATTATTCAGTGATCTCACCAAAATGGTAACCATGCAGAATCTTTTCCACGACGGAGGTTTTTCTTTTACAGGTGTATCGCATGCAATCATTGAACAGATGGAGAAATAAATTGGAACTTATCGCTATCAAACAGAAAGCCACCGCTAATTGGTGGCTTTAATATTTTAAATTAATGCGGAAGTAGAGGATTAATACTCGTCTTCGTTAAAGAAGAAATCTTCCTGGCTTGGATAGTCAGGCCATATATCTTCAAGGCTTTCGTATACTTCACCACCTTCATCTTCCAATTCCTGCAGGTTTTCTATTACTTCAATGGGAGCTCCGCTGCGGATAGAGTAGTCTATCAGCTCATCTTTTGTGGCCGGCCATGGTGCATCTTCCAGGTGAGAGGCTAATTCAAGTGTCCAAAACATTGTGTAATGAGGTTTTAATTTTTTGCAAATGTAAAAGTTTGATGGAATTAACCAAATGTGTTTTTAAAATCTGGAATTTAGTTAATTCAGTATTCAATATATTGCCGTTATTTTAACTTAACGTTACATCCTTTAAAAATATTTTACATGCTTTCAGCAAGGAATATCATCAAAAACTATGGAAATCTCCAGGTGCTTCGGTCTGTTGATATCGATATCAATAAGGGAGAAATCGTGTGCATAGTAGGATCGTCAGGTGCAGGGAAAAGTACGCTGTTGCATATTTTAGGCACCCTGGATAATGCAGATAGTGGCACTGTAATACTGGAGGGACAAAGACTGGACACGTTAAAAGGAAACAAACTGGCCAATTTTAGGAACAGGCATATTGGTTTTGTTTTTCAATTTCATCATTTACTCCCGGAGTTTTCAGCGCTGGAAAATGTATGTATACCGGGATGGATTAGCGGTGGTAGAAAAAAAGAAATTTCAGACAGGGCTATTGAACTGCTGAAAATTTTAAACCTGGGAGATCGCCTTGATAACAAACCGCAGCAGTTATCTGGCGGTGAACAACAGCGTGTGGCGGTGGCAAGGGCACTCATTAACCGGCCTTCCATCATCATGGCAGACGAGCCTACAGGAAACCTGGACAGTGCAAGAGCAAAAGAGCTGCACCAGCTTTTTATTGACCTGCGCCAACAGTTCAATCAAACGTTTTTAATAGTTACACATAATGAGGAACTGGCCAAAATGAGCGACAGGATTCTGCATATGAAAGACGGAAAGATAATTGATGAGCTTACGAATGGATAATTCATGATTTTTTAGTTGATAATGATAGCATTTAATGGAGTTCTTTTTCAAAAAATATGCTACAATAAATTCCTATCAATTATCCATTATAATTATCAGCTAAGCCTTGGCCTCCATGGAATTTCATCTACCTTAAGTAAATGGCCGATAAATCTTGAAAGCACAAAAAGATAATCACTAAGCCGGTTGATGTATTTTATTACTAGTGGTTCTACAAATAACTCATGCTCCTGCATATTTACACAAAGCCGTTCAGCACGTCTGCAAACACAGCGGGTTACATGTGTAGTTGATACAGCAGGATGACCACCTGGTAAAATAAAGAATTTCATTGGCGGCAGCGCTTCATTCATCCTGTCCATTTCTCTCTCCAAAAGCTCAATATC
>CAZDHQ010000895.1:0-2089 GCA_964505135.1 uncultured Ferruginibacter sp. | reverse complement strand
TGTCAAGCACAAGTAATAAGTCATTTAAGATTGACTAAGTTGCATGTTGGATTTTTGATCAATTTCAATACAGCATTAATAAAAGATGGGATTAGAAGATACAGAGTAGAATAAAGCGCTTTGATGAATTGGCACTTAAGTTTCATCGTCAGATGAAACATCACCGTCTTTTCTTCTTCATTCAACAAAGAAGTAAAAAAATTAAAATTAAAACAATACTTACCGTCTCTCCGCCTTCCCGGCAAGAATGAAACGGCAAACAAAAAAATAACGGCAACTAAACCAAATGAACAACATCAAAACACTAGGCGAATTAAAAAAGAGCGGCTACACTCCTAAGAGTATCAAAGACGAGATACGGCTGAACCTCATTAAAAAAATCAGCAAAAAAGAAAATGCTTTTCCGGGCATTTTAGGTTATGAAGATTCTGTGATACCGGATACAGAAAGAGCATTGTTGTCAAGACACAATATTTTATTTCTTGGTTTACGTGGACAGGCAAAAACAAGAATGGCAAGGCAAATGATTAGCCTTCTGGACGAGTATATCCCTGTAATTGCAGGCAGTGAGATCAATGATGATCCTTTAAATCCTATTTCAAAATATGCAACCGACTTAATTGCGGAGCATGGAGATAATACACCGATAGATTGGTTGCATCGCAGCCAGCGCTACGGTGAAAAACTAGCCACGCCGGATGTGAGTGTAGCAGACTTAATTGGCGATATTGATCCAATCAAAGCCGCCAATTTAAAACTCAGCTTTGCGGATGAAAGGGTATTGCATTATGGCATTATCCCAAGAAGCAACCGCTGCATTTTTGTTATCAATGAGCTGCCGGATTTACAGGCAAGGATTCAGGTATCGCTGTTTAATATTTTGGAAGAAGGTGATCTGCAGATACGTGGTTTCAAATTGCGACTACCCTTAGACGTTATGTTTGTGTTTACTGCCAATCCTGAAGATTATACTAATAGGGGAAGCATTGTAACACCATTGAAAGATCGTATCGAAAGCCAGATATTAACGCACTATCCAAAGAGTATTGAAACTTCATTGGCTATTACCGAACAGGAGGCTGATGTGTATGAAGAGCAGTTGCAAAAAGTAGAGATCAGTGATTTAGCAAAGCGATTGATTGAACAGGTGTCTTTTGAAGCAAGAGGCAGTGAGTTTGTTGACAAGAAAAGTGGGGTGAGTGCAAGGCTCACCATCGCTGCTTATGAAAATGCCGTGAGTGCTGCAGAACGCAGGGCCATTATCAATCATGAAAAAAGTACGCAGGTTTGGATCAGTGATTTAACCGGTATCATTCCTTCTATTACAGGAAAGATTGAACTGGTATATGAAGGTGAACAGGAAGGTCCATATCAGGTAGCGGTTAATTTGGTGGAGAAAGCAATACGTTCATTGTTCAGCCAGTATTTTCCTAATCCTGATTCAATGAAAAAGAAGAGGGGTGGTAAAGAAACCGGCGAAGAAAATCCATACAAATCCATCACACGCTGGTTTGATAATGGCAATCATCTTGATCTTTTCTTAGAAACAAAAGATGATGTAAAAGTGCAGCAGTTGTACAAGGTGGATGGCTTGCACGCACTCGTAAAAAAATATTACAAATCCGGTACGGAAAAAGAAACAGCCTTGTTGATGGAGTTTGTGCTTCATGGATTGGCTGCTTACTCATTGATAAGCAAAAAAGTATTGGATGGAAAAATTGAGTTTAAAGATTTAATGGGCAGCATGTTTAACATGGGTTCACAATCTTTAAGTGATGACGATTTTAATGAGAATGATTTTAATTAAGCAGAAATAGAAAAATCTATGGGTTGCAGTTAATATTGCAACTCTTTTCTTTAAAAACAAAGCTAGTATTTACTATTTAAGGAAGGATTTTTTACGATCCCACCGTTTAACAGCTTTCTGTATTTTTTATAAAAAGTATTCCCGTAAGTTTGTCCTCCTTAATGCCAATTTAAAAAGGGTTGTTCATGCAAAGCAGTTCTACGTATTTGCCCTGTTATAAAACCAATGCTTTTTCCGCTTTAGTCACTGATTATGTCGGCGGGAAAAATGAATTGAAAAATT
>CAZDHQ010000894.1:0-2092 GCA_964505135.1 uncultured Ferruginibacter sp. | reverse complement strand
CTGTTGGTATTTTTGACCGCAAACAATTTGTATTTCATAGTTACCCTGCTGTATTTAAAAACCCACCCTCTCCCAACACTTCATTAAAGCGACTGGTATGTGATGAGCAAGGAAATTTATTTTACCTCATTGCCAGATCAGAACTGATTACATGGAATGAAAAAGCGCAGGAATTTTCTTACCGTCATAACTTCTTTAAACAAAAAGATAACTGGCGTATCAATGATTTTGTACAGCAGCCAGGCACACGTAATTACTGGATGGCCATTGAAGGTGGAGGCCTTGCAGTCTACAACGCAGCCTCCAATCAATTAAACTACACGGGCAGTAACATTGAAAAAATAACTGCAGTTGACCGCTACCGTGAGTTCAACTGCAACAATCTTTTTTTTGATAACCAGCATCGTTTATGGACAACGGTCATCAAACAAAAAAATATTTCCATTAGCGCCTATCAAATTGACAGCAATAAATTTTATATCAATAACCTGCAGCTTTCTAATGGTGACAATAAGCTGATAGAATTCAAGCGGTTCTTTCAACAAAAAGACGGACCGGTATGGGCGTATGGATTTCATTTGCTTGCCAAATACTTATCAGACAAATCAATTTTTCAATCCGTTACTAACGGTTACCAGTATAGCCATAGCATTGCCTACGAAATGGTACACTGCCTGTATGAAGACCGGGAAAAAAACATTTGGGTTTGTACAGACAACAATGGGCTCTACCGCTTCAATCCTGAAAACGAATTTTTCACCAACGTATCACCGCTTAACTACAGTACAAAACAACCAGGCCAAAGCAGTCTGCTTTCGTTTGCTCCCACCAAATGGGGTACCATACTAGCCGCAACCTACAGCGAAGGTTTGTATGAATACGATAAAAACTTTAACCAGCTACCACTAACCATCAAGGGGCTAAATGCAGCAACAACAGTTATTTGGTGTATGACGCTTTCAAAAGACAGCAGCATGATCTGGATGGGAACCAATGGTGGTTTTTATTCAGTAAATCAAAAAACAAGAACAGCTACATTTCATAAACTGCCTGTACTTACTAACCACAGCCTGAGACAAATAAATGAAGACCGGGACGGCAATCTCTGGCTGGGCACCGATAATATCGGTGTTTTAAAGATCAGCATTGGGGATATTACAAATAGTGTATCCCAAACCGCTAGCCCGATAGATATACTTCCATCGGTGCAGGTAAATAAGCTGATGATAGACAAAAAAAACAGGGTTTGGATTGGCACACCTGAAAACGGTTTATATGTGCTGGATGCTTCTTCCAATACACTATTGATGCATTTTGGAGATAAAGTTGAAAGCGGCAGAAAACTACCCGAAAGAGGCATCTCATCTGTACTGGAGTACAATGATAGTTTGTTCGTTATTACTACTGCAACCAGGGTAGTGATCTACAATGAAAAATCAAATAGGCTCATCCTTTTGGGCAAACCAGGATTTATTTCAGGCTTTATAACAGCAGTTGAAATGGATGATCAAAATTATTTATGGCTCACATCCACCAGCGGATTATATCATATCAGTGTGTCAAAAAGAATCTTTACACAGTATGAAAGAGAAGATGGCATAGACAATGATCACTTTATACAATCTGCTTCCTGTAAGCTCCCTAATGGCCGCATCCTTTTTGGTTCTACCAATGATATACTTGCTTTTAACCCGGTTAAAACGCAGCAGTTTGATTTGCATTCAGATGTTGTAATCACCGATGTAAAAGTGATGAACAAGCCAATGAATGTAGATTCTGTACTATCACTGCCGGAACTGGAATTGGGGTATAAAGAAAATTCTGTTATCATAGAATTATCGCAGTTAATGTATGCTGGAGTAAACCTGGTAAAATACAGGATGGAAGGATTGGAAACAAACTGGAACCTGGCCGATAAAAACCTGCAGGCGGTATATAGTTATTTACCTACCGGCCGTTTTAATTTTTTGGTAACGGTAATGGATGAAAACGGGAAAGAATCGCCACCAAAATCATTATTAATTATTAAGGTAAATAGCCCCGCCTGGAAATCCTGGTGGTTTTATTCTTTAGCAACACTTGGTATTGGTGC
>CAZDHQ010000893.1:0-2092 GCA_964505135.1 uncultured Ferruginibacter sp. | reverse complement strand
ATTAGATGAACCTGGCAATGGCCTTGACGATGCTGGAGCAAGTTTACTAACAGCGCTGATCAATAAAATTGCCGCAGAAACTACATCCGCCATCTTGTATGTGTCACACAGGAAAGAAGTGGGCTTATTGCCGGATCATATTTTTGAACTGATACCAGGAGAAACAGGATCAACAGGCAGGCAAACAAAATAGCTATCGTTTGCGTTGCAATTTGATCAATACTTTGCTACCCTTTTTCAATGTCATAATATCACCTGATAAACTGTATTTATCTACATCATCCAATAAAGAAAGAAAGGTGCTTTCAAAAGGCACATCAGGGCAACCGGCAAATTTTGCATTGGCTGCAGTAAAATTTATTTTGCTGGAAGAAACAGTGTAGCTACCGGCAATCCTGTTACATCCGCCAAAGCCTTTGTACGATTTTGAAGATGGAGAAAATTCAATGTGTGCATCCCGGGAATCGTTACCACTAATTTGAACGGGCACTTCTTTTAGTTCCGTTAATATCCATTTACCTTCCGCCCAGTTATTATCTGGTGAAAGTTTAGGGCTACAGGAAAATAAAATAAATGCTGCAAAAACAATGTATACAAATAGTTTCATAATAGTCTTTTTGATACTATAAACAGGAGGTAAATTAAATTGTTTACCCAACCTCCAGTTTGATATCAGCTCAATATCTTTGCAAACACATGTCACTCTATATTTCTTCATTAAACTCAGGGAGCAACGGCAATTGCTATTATGTGGGAAGCAACACGGATGCTGTTTTGATAGATGTAGGAATATCCTGCAGGGAAACCGAAAAGCGAATGAAATCATCAGGGCTTGATATAAAAAAAGTAAGAGCCATTTTTGTTTCACACGAACATGGCGATCATATCAAGGGAGTATCTACACTGGCCAATAAATATCAATTACCAGTTTATATTACGGAACTAACGGCAAAGCAGGGCCCAATTTTAATCAGGCACCTTTCAAAGCAGTTCAGAGCCAATGAAAATATCAGCATTGGCAATTTAACCATCACACCATTTGCAAAATATCATGATGCCAATGATCCGCACAGTTTTACCGTAAGCTGCAATGATGTAACTGTGGGTGTTTTTACGGACATTGGCCGCACCTGCGATCAATTGATTTATCATTTCAAAAAATGCCATGCAGCATTCTTAGAATCTAATTATGATGAAGACATGCTGGAGAATGGCCGCTATCCTGTTCACCTTAAAAACCGCATACGAGGAGGTAATGGGCATTTATCAAACAGGGAAGCGCTTGAATTATTTATTAATCACCGGCCTGCTTTTATGAGTCATTTATTACTATCTCATCTGTCAAAAGAAAACAATTCACCGGAGCTTGCAACCAGTTTATTTTCGAAACATGCTGGCAATACATCCATTATTGTGGCCTCCAGGTATAAGGCAAGTGAGGTGTACCAAATCCAACCTGCTTTGGCCACTAACTCCACACCGTATTATTATGCAGCAAGGCCTTCACGCCCTCTGCAATTGGACTTATTTGAATAACGGGATGATATTAACACTTATCTCAACTGATAAACCTCATTCATAAGTATCAGGTAGCCTGTTACCTTCACCCAGTTATGTTTAAAGTGATTAACTTTAGGACACTAAAATAATGAGCTATGCCACAATCAAAAAGCAGACATCCTCACAAGCATTCACATCATCATCAGCAAAGTGCTAAACCTGTAGCAGTATCAGAAAAGCCAACCAAAATGAACCGTGCTGTATTGGCATCCATTATCTTTTGTACGGTGCTGGGATTTTTAGTGAGTTTATTTATTGATGCTACCAGTATTTATGTGATAGCCGCAGGCACTGTCATCGGTGCAGCGGCAGGATTTATTTTAGGAGAGCAAATAAAGAAGAGTTTATCAGGCAAATAAACAGTATACAGCTTTAGGTAAATGGTATCTCTACATGAATTGAAAAGCCCTTTCCCGGTGCTGTTTCTGTAGTTAATGTGCCGTTAAGCACGCTAAGCCTGCTAATCATATTTTGTATTCCAATTCCATTAACAGCTTTTTCTGGCGCCATACCTACACCATCATCTTCAATT
>CAZDHQ010000892.1:0-2100 GCA_964505135.1 uncultured Ferruginibacter sp. | reverse complement strand
CACAATAACCATCAGGCGTAGGTGCATACAATTTGTTCATCACCTGTCTTATCCAGTATTGCGTTTTCCATGGCTGGCCTGCATAATTGTACAGATAAATCATGTGCTGTATCGGCTGGTTACCGTGTGCATATTGGCCCATTCCCATAATCTGCATTTCCCTTATTTCATGAATAGGGAAACCATAATAACTATCATCAAACACGGGTGGCATTACAAATACGGAATCAAGCATCTTTACAAACATCTCATTACCACCCATTAATTTTTTCAAGCCTGCAATGTCATGAAACACACTCCAGGTATAGTGCCAACTGTTACCTTCTGTAAATGCATCCCCCCATTTAAATGGGCTGAAGGGCTTCATAAAATTGCCGTCTTTGTTTTTGCCACGCATTAATTTGGTTTCCGGATCAAACACATTGCGATAGTTTTGACAACGCTTTTCGAACAATGCAATTTCATCAGCCGGCCGATTTAATTTCTTTGCCAGTTGCCAAACAGTAAAATCATCATAAGCATATTCCAATGTACGGGCAGTATTTTCATTGATGCCAACATCGTAAGGCACATAACCAAGCTTGTTATAGTAATCTGCACCCAGGCGGCCAACAGAACTGAGCGGACCAGCATTGTTTGCATTATTAAGGATACCATCATATAAAGCCTTGATGTCAAATCCTCTTAATCCTTTTAGGTAAGCATCAGCAATAATAGAAGCTGAATTGCTGCCAATCATACAATCCCTGTGGCCGGGGCTCTGCCACTCGGGTAACCAGCCGCTTTCTTTGTAAGCATTGGCAAGGCCTTCCATCACTTCACTATTGTGTTCAGGAAATAATAAGTTGAACAAAGGGAACACAGCACGGAAAGTATCCCAAAAACCGTTATCAGTGTACATAAAACCCGGCAGCACTTGTCCGTTATAAGGGCTGTAATGCACGGTTTGATTATTGGCATTGACCTCATGAAACTTTCTTGGGAACATCAGCACCCGATACAAACAGGAGTAGAAGGTTTTTATTTGTGCTTCACTACCGCCTTCCACCATCACTTTCTTCATCTCTGCATTCCAGGCATTTTTTGCTTTCTGTTTTACTGCATCAAAACCATCATTACCAATTTCTCTTTTTAAATTGAGTTCCGCCTGTTCAAAACTGATGAACGATGAAGCTATTTTTACATGCACCTTTTCACCTTTGTTGGTTGCAAAACCAACCACTGCACCGGCATGATCTGTTGTAAGTTCAAGGTCGTTTGCAGTTAGTACGCTATCATGCCATGCATGCTGCATGGTAAAAGCTTTATCAAAATAGGCAACAAAATAGTTTTTAAAGTTGGCCGGCACACCACCACTGTTTCTTGTAGTATAACCAATGATCTTTTTTTCTGCAGGAATAATTTTTATATAAGAACCTTTATTGAATGCATCTACCACTATGAATGCACTGTCTGTTTTTGGAAAAGTAATCTGAAAAGAAACTGCTCTTTCGGTTGGCGTAAATTCTGTTGTTACATCATGATCTGCTAAGTAAACGCTGTAATAATAAGGCTTTGCTATTTCTGTTTTATGAGAGAAGTAACTTGCCCTGTCATTCTCCCTGAATTTTAAACTCCCTGTTACAGGCATGATTGAAAACTGGCCATAATCGTTGATCCATGGAGAAGGCTGGTGCGTTTGCTTAAAACCACGGATCTTATCTGCATCGTAAGTATAGCTCCACCCATCTCCCATCTTGCCTGTCTGCGCCATCCAGCAATTCATTCCCCATGGCAATGTGATGCCGGGGTAGGTGTTACCGGAAGAAAGCCGGAAGCTGCTTAAAGTTCCCATCAAAGGATTTACTTCCTCAACAGGATCAAGAGCGGTTTGTGAGAAAACGTTTTGCGTAAAAAAGAGGACAAGTAAAAAAACGAATCGCTTATTATTCATAAATTATTTTTTGCCTTTCAAAATTAAGTGATGTTTACTGTTAAGCTGCAATAATGCGGCCGGCAAATTATCTTATTATTACAACAAAGCCTGAACATTATTCAGGCTTTGTTTATTCAATTTGTTTCAACAGGATCAATATTGCTGCAACACAGTAAGCATTTCAA
>CAZDHQ010000891.1:0-2102 GCA_964505135.1 uncultured Ferruginibacter sp. | reverse complement strand
AAACATGAAAATGTCTTTAAAAAACTTCTTTGCAGTTATACCACTGTTTATTTTTTTCTCTTTTGTCTTTGCATGCTCACCAAAAAATATGGCTTACTCTGATGCTGACAGTTGGGTACCTGAAAATTTCGATCCAAGCAAAACAACATTACTTATAGAATACCATCCTCTGGGAGAAAAACAAAATAACCGGATGATTAATTTTTTGGATAGCCATTTTCCTTATAGTTATGAAATTGTTGACTCAATAGCTTTGAAGGCAGAATCCGGGCCTTATTCAAACACAAAAAAATATCCATTCGTGATTCGATGGAAGCCGCAAAACTCTTCTTTAACGACAACATATTATGATGCTAAAAATGGAAATCAAGTTGGAAAATCAACTCGTTATGATTGGGATATGTATGGATATTTTATTGATAGGGTGAATAATAAACGATATCCATCAACAAAAAATACAAATGTTTTTGGGCAACTTGGCTATGAGCCAGTTTTTAATGCAATCAAAAAAAAGTTTGCTGATAAAAATTAATTGAATAATATACCTAGGTTGCAGCGGCTCGCAGTTTTTTGAATGTTTTCGATTTCCCTTGCTCTTAAAAGCGTTTTCAGCAAGACTTACTCATTGCGAATTTTATATTTGAGGATAGCCCCAATTTGGTCTAAGCATATAAGAATACTTGGCGCAAGCGTCCGCTTGTGCCTGGCTCTACAAGAACTAACAAGTTTTCTTTAATAAAGCTTCTGCAAATGCTGTAATCTCCATTATGAGCAGAAAATACAAATTTTGGGATAGCCAATGGCTTTATTTTATCAGTTTTGCAACAGTGTATTGGATAGATGTATTTACCAGGAATAAGTACAAAGACGAACTGATCAAAAGCTGGCAATATTGCTAGGCAAATAAAGGCTTGCAGATTTATGCATGGTGCATAATGCCAAGCCATATTCACATATTAATCAGCAGTAATGGTAAGCCGTTAGAAGATATAGTTGGGGAAATGAAAAGTTTCACATCTATTCAACTACGAAAAATAATAAAAGAACATCCACAGGAAAGCAGAAGAGAATCGATGGTATGGATAATGGAAAGAGCAGGCAAAAAGAATGGCAACAATAACGATTGGCAATTCTGGCAACAGCATAACAAGCCAATAGAAATAGTGAATGAAAAAATGTACAATGAAATAGTTTGGTACATTCATCAAAATCCTGTTGTGGCAGGCTTTGTATATGAAGCAGAACAATGGATATACAGCATTGCAAAAAGCTTTTACAAAAATGATGGCATTATAAAGTTGGCTGTATGTGAATAGGGCGAAGAGAAGAAGGCACAAGCGGACGCTTGCGCCAAAGGCAACTTCTTTTCTGTATGCTTGGACAAAAAGGGGGAAAAAGACTGGCATCATATCTGGCTAACTTTTGCAGGGTATGCATTGGTGGTTGCCGTATTGTTTTCTGTTTTGTTCAAGCATAAGCATGATCCGAAAGCGGTAGAAAATGTGGGGCATTAAGACAACGAGCAGAGTAAAATTATTTTAATGAGGATTAGCTCCTTGACGATATCCGGTACAAGAGTGCGACGCAACGATGACGCCACAAAAACCAATGCTGGTTACAAAAAATCCCCGGCCAAAAAGCCGGGGATTCACTTATCTAAATCTTGAAAATCTTACTTATGTTGTTCAATCTTTTTTACAAAGTTTGACTTCGGCTGTGCACCTACTAATTTATCAACAACCTGTCCGCCTTTTACAAATAAAATGGCAGGAATACTGGTGATGCCATAGTTCATAGAAACCTGTGGGTTGTGGTCAACATTCACCTTACCGATTTTTACTTTACCATCATATTCTTTTGACAGCTCTTCAATTACCGGACCGATTGCACGGCATGGTCCACACCATTCTGCCCAAAAGTCAATTACGGATAATTTATCTGAATCTAATACTTCAGCCTGGAAGTTTGCATCTGTGAATTCTTGTGCCATATAAATTTTGTTGTTTTTTTTTTTTTTTTTTATTATCAAAATTACATCCAAATTTTTTAATATGTTGCTTTGACATATTCACAGCATGTTATCAATTCATCCTGTCATCTTA
>CAZDHQ010000890.1:0-2107 GCA_964505135.1 uncultured Ferruginibacter sp. | reverse complement strand
AGTTTAATCTAAACGATTGTTGAAATATTTTTATAAAAACTGGCAATTCGTTGTTTCTGTAAAATAGATGAGGCTTATTGATGTTTCCTTTTTCTAAATAGATAACATTACTTCTATTAATTGTATTGCCTTTTTAATGACTTAATCATGCGTAATTTTTTACTTGCATTTGCTTTGTTTTACACAGCTGTTACACACGCTCAGTTTAGCTTTAGTACTGATTATTTCAAAATAAGCATTAATTCAAAAGGATGGATTACCAGCATGAAGAACATCACAGTCACACCTAACCGTGAATTTAGTCCTGGTAATAAACCATCACCGTTATTAAGTTTGTACGATAGTAAAAGAGGTATTTACTTTCAACCTTACAAAGCTGTATTCAAAAAACGAACCAATACAATCATTCTTTATTATCCCAATGGCTCTATAGCGCACACTACTATTATTCAGCCAAAAAAGAAATATTTCAAATTAACGCTTCAATCATTGGCCCCAAGAAACGGTGTTGATGTAGTTCAGTGGGGATCGGTTCATACCAACATTACAAACCTGCTGGGAGAAATAATTGGGGTAAGCAGAGATACGAGTAGTGCAATAAACTATTCTATTGGCATGCTGGCTTTAAATGATAATACTTTAGGCGGTTTAGCGGAAACCATTGCAGATGCTGCCCCTTTTCAGTACATCATTCATTCACCAGATGCCAAAGTCTATCCACTTCCTGATAGTTTGCATGAAGGACAGGTTTTTACATTAGGTGGCGATGGGATCAGCGATGTAGCTTTTTATTCTCACAAAGAACCATGGTACAGGATAATGTATGGTAATGCAGCATTGGTTGACAGCAGTGGGCAAATTTCTATCACTTATCAATCCAGGGATCGCACCTTTGAACGGGAAGTGCTTTTTTCCCTTATTCCTAATATGACTGCAAATACGCCCAATCATTTGCAAGTATCCGCTATACCAGGTGTAGACTACATTGGTTCTTCTGTTGCTTTATGGGGCAGCCCTGATAGTACAGCATTGATGGATGTAATCCAGAACATTGTGCTGTCCGAAAAACTTCCATATCCAACAATCAATAGCAAATGGGTTAAAGATCCTTCAGCCTATATGCCTGATGCATTTACCAGTGGAGGTTTATATGATAGCATTATCTCATACACTTCAAGGCTGGGCTTTAAAACAATCAGCCTATATGACCAGGGTTTCTTAAAAACTGATAGAGCAAACAATGGTTATTTTGATGGAAAACATTTTGAAAAAAAGCCAATAAAATATGGTGGCGGCAATCTATCACATAAAGAATTTGCAGGCATTGCAGCCAAACAGGGAATTAGCATTGGAAGAACAGTGATCACCAATTCACTTGCACCGGGATCAATTGATGCAAGCCCGATTCCAAGCGATAGTTTGTGTTACCAGCAAAAGCGTTTGTTGGAAAAAGAGATTAGTTCCACCGACACGGTTATCATAATAAATGATCCAACATATTTAAATGAGATCGGTAGTTGGGAAGGACATTGTGAAAGCTTGAACATTATAAAAATAGGCAAGGAGCTGATACACTATTTGGGAGTTTCTCATCAACAACCCTATCGTCTCTTAAATGTGAAACGTGGTTACTGGAATACAACTCCTTCTGATCATGGCGCTGGAGATACTGTATATAAACTGCAGGTGACTGTAAATTACGGATACGATGGGCTGATACCTAACATACAGTTACAGGATAAGATCGCCGAACACTATGGTGATATTTGCGCTATCAACGGACTGCGTTATTTTGATTTTGATGGCCAGGAATTTTTGTTTAATAACGGGCACGGATATTATTCTGTCAAACGCTTTTTCCGAAAAATGTTTGAGCATGCAAAAAATCGTGGTGTATCTTATATCCGCTTTACAGGTTCCACTTTATCAGAAGGTTCATGGCATTATCAGAGCATATGGAATGTGGGTGGTGGAAAAAATTTGTATGATGTGGAAACAAGAAAGTGGGGTAGTACAACCAGCCAGGGCAAAGACTTACGTGATGTAACTTATTCTAATTTTTTCCCGGTTGGCATGGGCGGTAATTTTCCCATCAAAGCAGGTTCAA
>CAZDHQ010000889.1:0-2112 GCA_964505135.1 uncultured Ferruginibacter sp. | reverse complement strand
CTTCACGTTTTAAATATTCAGCGAAGTCTATGTCAGCTTGCTTTTTTAGTTTTTGATATAATGGAATAGAAATTAAACCCAAATTTAATGCCCTTACAATAAGAGCAAAGGAACTTACGCCAAGAAGTTTTGAAGTCTTGAAAACCTCTTTTGAATTTTGGTAAATTTGGGTGCCAAAATTTAGAACTGTGTCTTTGGGCATTAAAGCATTTGCAGCTACTTCATTACAAAACAATTCTACTGGATGAAATTTTTCTTTGTTTTTGATTTCAGGTTCTACATCATTAGATATACCTGTTTCTGCAATCCATATATGAGCCAACTCATGTAGAAGTGTAAAAAGTTGTGGAGCATTCCAGTCTTCTGAGTTTACAAATACAAAAGGAGCATAAGAATCAGAAATTGCAAAACCTTGCAATTCGTCTGAATCAAGTTTCAGTCTGGAATGTATAAAACTTGTCCTTGATACAAAGATGCCTTTTGTTTCTGCCGCATCTATCCATTCTTTTATCGGGGTCTCAGATTTATAATGTGCTGGATGAATGTCTAAGGTTTTTAAAATGTCTTGTGCAACAACTTGTGGATTGTCATTAATTGTAAAACGTCCAACGAATGGTAACTTAATTTCATCATTGGCGACGTAAGCATCACTTATCCATGCTTGCTTTTGTTGTATTTCACGAATGATGAAAATTGAAGAAGTCGTTAATGCTTTTGAGCCGTTTTTTCTGAAATCTTGAAGTGGTTGGAAGTCTCTCGGTATTTCTGGAAGAAAAAATAGAGCAAATGGTCGTTTATAAGCTTTTGCTAAAGTCTGGGCTTGTTTAATAGTTGGTTGACTTGTTCCATTTTCCCATTCTTGAAGCTTGTCAACGGTTACAGAAACCTTGGCAGCAGCAGTTTCCTCGGACATTTTAGCCGATTCTCTTGCCCACTTGAGTACATTAGGAGTTATAAAAGCTTTGTCTGCCATTAGGTGTCAAAAATACGATTTTGTGCTTTTAGTTTTGGTATTAGCTTTTGTCGTCAATTTTAGTACCGTTGCGATTAGCATAACCGCCAACGCTTGTATTTGCGCAATACAATTTAGATCATATTAATTCATAAGCAAATCCTGTTACGCATTTTGTACTGCCACATTTGTGTGCAATGATGCTAATAGTTTATTAACTTTTCTCCCCATAAAAGAAACCAATAGTTGCCGCTGTCAGCACAGTAAAGTTGTAAGTTTTATCAATGGGCTTACAAACAGCTACAAACCTACCCATTCAGTATTTGAAAAAAAACAGTGTTTTAACGGTATTTTTAAATCATAAAAAACAGTACCATAAACCACCGTGCCAATAACGGGAGGATTAAAAATCTGTTAGTTGCTACATTTGTTGCTTATTCATCAACCTAAACGAGTGCCTGGCAAAAATAAATAAGATGATTTCAATTGCAGCCTTAACCAATCTGGAACTCAACTTTGGTGAGTTTCTTATCAGCACTGACAATGCAAAGATGGACATCACTGCCATCCATGATTTTCTGTGTAACCATTCAGGATGGAGCAACGACATACCAATAGAAAGGGTAAAAATTTCTATTGATAACTCTCTCAACTTTGGCGTCTTTCATAAGGACAGGCAAATTGGTTTTGCCAGGATTATTTCAGATTACGCCACCATTGCTTACCTGGGAGATGTGTATGTGCTGGAGGAATACCGTGGACAGGGTCTTTCAACAAGATTGATGGATGCGGTAATGGCCCACCCCAACCTGCAGGGCTTAAGGCGCTGGATTTTATTGACATCTACCGCTGACTGGCTATATGAAAAATATGGCTTTGTAAAAATTCCTAATCCGGATATTTATATGGAACTGTATAACCCGGAAGTGTATAAAAAACAATAGCTTACTTTTTTAAAACAAGGTAAGAATCAGTGTAGCCAAACTGCCTGTTTACCTTTGAATGTACTTGCAGCTCTGAAGTGGTTTGTGATACAATATCCATCGTGTCCACTCTTGAACCTATCGTTCCATAGATGTATTTCCCATTTAATGTATACTTAAATCTGCCGGTTAATTCTAAACTGTCAGAAGTCCAAAACTGTGCAGGATTTTTACTTT
>CAZDHQ010000888.1:0-2117 GCA_964505135.1 uncultured Ferruginibacter sp. | reverse complement strand
GTACCGCTATGCTGCTGCAATTGATACCATTAGTAAAGATGGCTTTTACAATATTGTTTTAACCCCTGAAATAAATGCGCATGTAAAAAAAGATTACAGCGATCTGCGTATTGTGAATGATTCGGGTGTTTGGATACCATACTTGGTTCGCATTCCGAATAGTGAGTTTACGTTTGAAGATGTTTTTTGGGAAAGAAAAATCATTCGCAAAACAATCAATAGCCAGTTGACCGAATTGATAATTGAAGGATCAGCGAAGCCAACATCCAACCTTATTATTAATATAAAGAACGCAGCAGTAGACAGATACTGTACACTAACGGGCAGCGATAATATGACGGACTGGTTTATCATCAATGATAGTATCAACATCAAACCAGAGGCAACTTTAAAAGAAAATATTTCTTCCTTTAAAATTTCTTTTCCTCCAGTTGCTTATCGCTATTTTAAAGTCAGCATTAATAATGTTGCGAAAGAGCCATTGAATATTCTGAGTGCATCTATATCAGGCACTGTTGATGGAACGGGTGTTCCTATCAATCATCCTGACATGGAAAACCCTGCTTGCATTATTCATCAAAAGGACAGCGCTAAAAGTTCCTTTATACAAGTCACTCAAAAAGCACATTATCATTTTGAAACCATTGCACTCAAGGTAAGTGGTGCAAAATATTTCAATCGCTCTGCTTCGGTTTATATACCGCTTTCCGGCAATCACTCATTTAGCAATCCGGGATCACTGCTCACAACAATTACTATATCCAACAATAGCACTTTAGCATACAATATACCTGTATGCAATGCAGATACTTTTTATGTTGTAATACAAAACGATGATAATCCTCCGTTATATGTAGAACAGGTAAAAACACTGGTAAACTATAAAGTTGCTACAGCCTATCTTGATGCATCCAAAAAATACAGGTTGTTATTGGATAACAACAAAGCAACTACTGCCAATTTTGATTTACAATTAAAAGATATTGCCAATAAAGAAACAGTGCCTGCAGTTAATATCGGCAAGATTGAATTGATCAACCAGGAACAAAACAAAACTCCCGACAAAACCGATAACTCTTTTGCAATGCTTTGGATAATGATAGCGCTTGGCGCTGTAGTATTAGGCTTCTTTACTTACCGCCTGGTAAAAGAATTAAACAATAAAAAAGAAACCGGTTTTTAAAGGATATTTGCAGCATGTTTATTTACAACGTAACAATAAAATTGGAAGAGTCTATTCATAAGCAATGGCTTGATTGGATGGTAAATCAACACATACCTGAAATGGTTGCCACAGGCTGCTTTACAAAAGGCAAAGTATTGCGTTTGCTTGAAATTGATGATGAGGAAGGACCTACTTATGCCATACAGTTTACTGCAGAAAGCAAGGCCAATTATAATCGCTACATAGAAAAATTTGCCACTGAAATGCGCCAGCGTTCCTTTGATAAATGGGGCAATCGCTTTATCGCTTTCAGGTCAGTAATGCAGGTTGTTAACTAAATGTGCAAAAAACAAATTATTTTCTTTTGTGTAATCAAAAGCTTTGTATATTTCTTACAAAGCCGCATTGGCAGCGGATTTCAGCAGCTATAAGTCAAAACCCTTTACCAGCAAGCATTTCAGCAGATCAATACGACAATAAGCGTTGTTTAAGATAATGCAATATTCTGCTACAGCCCTTATTCCTTGCGGTTTTCAGCTCATTTTAAGGTGCGGAACTTTTTTATAAAAAAATTTTGTTGCATGTAAAAAGCTTCTATATTTGTTGCCTATAAATTTTTATAAAAAAACCAACTATGAACAAAGCAGAATTAATCGCAAAAATTGCCGATGATGCTGGCGTTACAAAAACCCAGGCTAACGATGCATTGGATTCTTTTGTAGAAGCAGTAACAAAAACATTAAAAGGTGGCGGTAAAGTTACCTTGGTAGGATTTGGAACTTTTTCAGTTTCTAAGAGAGCAGCCCGTAACGGCCGCAACCCACAGACTGGCGCAGTTATTAAAATCAAAGCTAAAAAAGTAGCTAAGTTTAAAGCTGGTAAAGAATTATCTGCAAAATTGTACAAGTTGCTTAACCACAGTAAAAAGCAAGATGAGAAAAACATCTTGCTT
>CAZDHQ010000887.1:0-2117 GCA_964505135.1 uncultured Ferruginibacter sp. | reverse complement strand
AACTGCAGATAGCTAATGCCAGGATAATGCCCAGGGTTACCCATTCTAAAATACGCATCAGCTTTGCCTGTTTGCGTACCCAATTAATGCCAATTAATGAAAGTCGCACATACATCATTTCCACCAGCAGGCAGCCAAATGCAAAGTAGAGCCCTTCTTTTATTGATTCCTGTACAGAAATCTGCATGGCAGTGATATTGAGTGTGCCTAATGGTAGGCAGCCCAAAAAACTGATGATCATTCCCCAAAAAAATATACGGATCATTTTAAGCATGGCACAAAGGTAAATGGATAAAATAATCGAAGAGCATTCGCCATCTTAAGTTGTAGCAAGAGTTACCAACCTTTTGCATAATCATTCCTATTCAGTAGAAACTTTTAAAAGGTTGGCAACCCTGAAACAACCAGCCCTCAAATAATCTCGTATGTAATGCGGCAGGATAATTGAGAACATGGTTAATTCAATGAACAATTTATCTTTAAAAAAGTATTACGAACTTGTACAGCAATATCAACCATTTTGATCCAGCAATCAACGATACAACTACTGCGGTTTCATTTTTCTTTTTTCCTGATGCCGGTATATTGGTTTGCCATTAGCCAGGTAAAAGAAATAAATAGTCTTCATGCTATTTTGATATTTGTGATTCTGCACCTGCTGGTTTATCCTGCAAGCAATGGCTACAATAGTTATATGGACAGGGATACAGCAAGTGTAGGCGGTATCAAAAATCCAATGCAGCCAACCAGGCAATTGTTTTATGTAACAGTACTGATGGATTCCATTGCCGTACTACTCAGTTTGGTGATCAGCATTTATTTTAGCATTGGTATACTGGCTTATATTCTTGCATCCAGGGCTTATAGTTATCGTGGTATAAGGCTAAAAAAATATCCAATCCCTGGCTACCTGACGGTTGTCTTTTTCCAGGGATCTGTTACATTTTTCTTAGTTTACCATGGTTGCAGTGTAGATAAAACACTGCAGGTACCAGTTGCTGGAATGATTGCCGCATTACTACTGATTGGCGGCTTTTATCCATTAACACAAGTTTACCAGCACCAGCAGGATGCGGAAGATGGTGTAAGTACATTGAGTATTTTATTAGGATACAAAGGCACCTTTATTTTTACTGCACTCATTTATGCAATGGCCGTTGCCGTACTTGGTTACCAGTTAATATCTACGCATCAATTGAAAGGCTTTATCATCATACAGATATTTTTTTTGCCGGTGCTTATTTATTTTTTCTGGTGGTTTAAGCAGGTGCTTAATGAACATAGTGCTGCCAATTTTGTAAATACAATGCGGATGAATATGCTGGCATCGGCCTGTACCAATGCGGCTTTTATTAGTTTATTTTTAATGGAAAGATTTTGAGTAAAATTGTTTCAATAGCAACAGGCGTTCCGGCATATGAACACAGGCAGCGAACTATTTTTGAATTTGCAGATGCCATCTACAATCCATCAGGTGATGAGAAAGAGAGACGGAAGTTGAAGTTTATTTATGAGCACAGCGGCATTAACAGGCGCTTTAGTGTATTGCCTGATTACAGTGGTCAAATAAATGACCGTGCATTTTATCCAAAGACAAAAGACTTAGATCCGTTTCCAAATATTGAAAAACGAATGGAGTGGTTCGATAACAATGCCACCGAACTTTCCTGCAAAACCATATTGGATTGCATTAATGGAAAAATTGAAGCACATGAAATCACTCATCTCATTACTGTTAGTTGTACGGGTATGTCGGCTCCCGGTCTTGACCTGCAGATAATGGAAGCATTGCAACTGCAGACCAATGTGGCGAGAACCTCCGTAAATTTTATGGGATGTTATGCCGCTATTCATGCGTTGAAAATGGCTCATGCTATTTGTGAAACCACCATTGGCGCCAATGTAGTGATTGTTTGCACGGAGCTTTGCACATTGCATTTTCAAAAAGAGAATACGGTAGACAATATTACTTCTACCCTTTTGTTTGCTGACGGTTGTGCTGCTGCATTGATGCAGGATAAAAAGGACAGCAACCATGGTTTATCTATTACTAATTTTTATTCTGATGTAGCTTTTCGTGGAAAGGCTGATATGAGCTGGCAATTATCTTCCAAAGG
>CAZDHQ010000886.1:0-2119 GCA_964505135.1 uncultured Ferruginibacter sp. | reverse complement strand
TAATGACTGCAGACAGTCTGCAGGCTTTACCTTCCGTTAGTGTAGTAGTAAAAGGGCAAAACAGGGGAACTGTTACCAACAATCAGGGTGTGTTCAGTATCGTAGTGTTAAAAGGCGATGTAATTGAGTTTACCAGTGTGGGTTTTAAGCCCAAAACAGTAACCGTTCCAAAAACACTTGAGGGAAACCAGTTTAGTGTAATACAGCTGATGGTAAACGATACAGTTTATCTTGCCGCTACCATCATAAAGCCAAGACCAACACGTGAACAATTTGAACGGGATTTTTTAAACACTAAGTTTCCTGACGACGAAATTGAAACAGCCAGAAAAAATAATTCTGAGGATACCCGCAGGGCACTTCTTGCCACGTTGCCACGTGATGGACGTGAAGCGGCCAATTCTTATTTGAGCAAACAGGCAGCTAAAAATTACTATAGCGGTCAGCTACCACCACAAAATATTTTCAATCCATTTGCCTGGGCAGAGTTTATTAAGGCATGGAAACGTGGTGATTTCAAAAAGAAGAATTAATCTTATCGTATATATTTTACTACCGGTAAAGCATATAGTTTTTTTCAGTGCTCGTCTTTTGTTTATTACCTTTATCCCCTCAAAGAAATTAAACTGCTTTAATTACTTATGCTTTTTTTCCTGATAGGCTTTATGGGAAGCGGAAAGTCTCACTGGGGCAAAATTTGGGCCGCACAGTACAAGCTTGGATTTATTGATATGGATGAAGAAATTGAAATGATAGAAAGGAAATCTGTAACCGAAATATTTGAGAGCAAGGGAGAAGACTATTTTAGAGAAGTAGAAGCTAAACTACTGAGAACTTATACCGAGCTTGAAAGCACCATAATTGCCTGTGGAGGCGGCACGCCCTGCTTTCATGACAATATGCAATGGATGAACGATCATGGCTTAACCATTTATCTTACCAGCACACCTGAGGATATCCTAAGGCGATTAATAAAAGGACAACAACAACGGCCATTGATTAAAAAGCTCAACCAGGCAGAACTCTTGTTTTTCATTGAGAAAAAACTTAAAGAGAGAGAACCATTTTACAGCCAGGCCAACATTATTTTAGACAGCGAGTCTACCACAGAACATACCTTTGAAGAAAAAATATTACCGTATTAAGGATGAATAGAAATTTTCTAATCACAGGTTCATTAATAGCAGCTATTGCAGTAATGCTCGGGGCATTTGGCGCACACGGTTTAAAAAAAATATTAGAGCCTGAACTGTTACAAATTTTTGAAACGGCGGTAAAGTACCAGTTTTACCATGCATTTGGATTGATAGCGGGGGGCATGTTATACCAGCATTTTCCCATAAAAGCTTTACTATGGAGTGGCAGGCTATTTACTGCAGGCATCCTGCTGTTTAGTGGCTCACTTTACTTGCTTAGTTTTATCAAACATAAAGAAATAAATGCCAACTGGGTAGGCGCTATTACACCATTAGGCGGTGTATGCTTTATTGCAGGCTGGATTTTTATGGCGTGGGCGGTTGCTCAAAAGCCTTCCAATCAATAGGGTAATAGAGCGTAATTAAGGTGCCATTGTTATTCTCAATGGTAAACTGAATCCACATGTCTTCCATTCTTTTTTTCATATTTTTCAATCCATTTCCAAAGCGTCTTATCTTTTCTTCGTCAATACCGATACCGTTATCCTGTATATAAAGAGCAAGCCCTGCCGGCAGTTTTTTTAACGTGATGTTTACCTCTGTGGCCTTTGAATGTTTTAAAATATTATTTAGTGCCTCTTTCACCACCAAAAAAACATTCTTTCTTATTTCACCGCTTACCATGATATCAGGTATATTCTCGGGGATAAAAATCTTACAGGTTATATTGGTATCTTCAAAATACTCCTGCGCATAATTGCGTATATACGCTGTCATATTTTCCAGCGAATCATTATTACTGCTCATGGCCCATATAATCGCATTCATATTATTCAGCAATTCATCTGCCGAATGAGAAATTTTTTCTATCTCTGGAGTTAAGTCTTTGTCCTTTTTGTTTTTGGCCAATTCACTGTAAAGCCTGATTGCAGTGATCCCGGCACCCAGTTCATCATGCATGTCTGCACTGATTCTGCTGCGTT
>CAZDHQ010000885.1:0-2120 GCA_964505135.1 uncultured Ferruginibacter sp. | reverse complement strand
GTATTCCTGCTGCCATTAAAGAAAAAATATTTCAGCCTTTCTTTACCACCAAGCCCACCGGGCAGGGAACAGGCCTGGGATTGAGTTTGAGTTATGATATCGTTACAAAAGGACATGGCGGCGAGATTAAAGTAACATCGCAGGAACTGCAAGGAACAACTTTTACGATCGTACTGCCGGTGCAGCATGCAGTGTAATCCCAAACAGAATTCAAAGAAGAAAAAAGTAACAGGTAAAACACACCAACATAAAATGATTATTAATTTTTTCATCAATTAAAATCTACTACCATGGTTAAGGTAACAGTTCTCTACGGGCATCCTGTAAATCCGGATGCATTTGAAAAATACTATGCAGAAACACATTTACCCATTGCGGGAAAGATGCCTGGCGTTACAAAACTGGAACTCACTAAATTTATTTCTGCACCTGATGGAAGCCAGCCAGCTTATTACCGCCAGGCAGAATTGTATTTTACAAGCCCCACACAGTTACAGGAAACTATGAGCTCAGCTGAAGGACAGGCAGCTGCTGCTGACCTGGCCAATTTTGCTACAGGTGGCGTTACCATGATTATTGGATCTGTGGAAGAATAATTTCGGCTTAATAAATTACAGTCAAAAGAAAGGCAACGCATGGCAATAATCGTTACATTGCTTTTGTAAACAAACTGAAGGAATTCTATGCTTTTCGATCTTCTGTTAGTATTAATTGTTGTCCGCTACATAAGAAAAAACTTATCGCCTGAAGAGTTAACACCCGAATGGAACAGGAATCTAACAGTCATTTTTTTTACGGCTATTGGGCTCTTTGTCGGCGACTACGTGGTTTCTGTTGCAAGTTGGGTATTGGAACTTTTAAGTTTATGCGTAACGGTAATACTGGCCTTGATTATCTTCAAAAAAACTGAATGGAAAAAAATAAGGCCGATATTAAACGCCATGTTGCCTTTGATCGTGATTAAGGTGGTAGCCTACATCTTTGAAAAGCTTTATCCTTCATTATACAACGAATACGACACCGTTTTTGAAACTGCCATATTATTTGCATTTGTTTGGCTGGCAGCTATGATTGCTATAGGTAATAAACAGAGAAAAGCGCTTGAAAATGAAAAATTAAAAGTTGAAGAGAAAGAAAAAGAAATAAGAATAACAGAGCAGTTAAAAGCAACACTTGAAGTGCAGGTGAAAGAACGTACCGCAGAACTGCAGCAACAAAAAGAAGAGCTGCAGCAAACGGTGGACGAATTAAAAGCTACACAGGCACAATTGATCCAGTCGGAAAAAATGGCTTCGCTGGGTGAGCTTACGGCAGGCATTGCACATGAAATACAGAACCCTCTCAACTTTGTAAATAACTTTAGTGAAGTGAGCAATGAGTTGCTGGTAGAAATGAAAGAAGAATTGGAAAAAGGCAATTACGACGAAGCAAAAGAAATAGCCAATGATGTGATTCAGAATTTAGAGAAGATAACGCATCATGGTAAGCGGGCAGATGGAATAGTAAAAGGCATGCTGCAGCACAGCCGCAGCAGCAGCGGGCAAAAAGAGTTAACAGACATCAATGCACTCTGTGATGAATACCTGCGTCTCTCCTATCATGGGCTGAGAGCTAAAGACAAAACTTTTAATGCAAAGTTTGAAACAACATTTGATGAGCAGGTGGGTAAAATAGACGTAGTGCCGCAGGAGATTGGCAGGGTGGTTTTGAATTTAATCAACAATGCTTTTTATGCAGTAACTGATAAAAAGAAAACAGCAGGCGAAGGCTATGACCCAACCGTAACTGTTAGTACAAAAAAATTATCAAACAGCATTGAAAT
This sequence comes from uncultured Ferruginibacter sp., assembly GCA_964505135.1. GTDB lineage: Bacteria > Bacteroidota > Bacteroidia > Chitinophagales > Chitinophagaceae > Ferruginibacter. Next base: position 298 of record CAZDHQ010000885.1, on the reverse strand, counting down.
TAAAGTAGCAGATAACGGCGTCGGCATCCCGGATGCGATTAAAGAAAAAATATTTCAGCCATTTTTTACTACTAAACCTACCGGCCAGGGAACGGGGCTGGGATTAAGCTTGAGCTATGATATAATAACTAAAGGACACGGGGGTGAAATCAAGCTGGAAACCACGGAAGGTAAAGGAACAGCATTTATGATCTTATTGCCTGTATGATAAAATGTGTAATCTTATTTAACGGTGAAGCACATTGAAAGAGTTTGACTTTTTCAACATTTGTGGTCGCACTTAAAACATAACTATCAT
>CAZDHQ010000884.1:0-2126 GCA_964505135.1 uncultured Ferruginibacter sp. | reverse complement strand
AAACCAACCGGCGAAGGATTGTTGATATAATTTCTAAGAAAATTATAGGAGTTGTCTGTTAATAAGCTTTTCGCAGGTTTTGCTTTCTTGTCTTTTGATTTTGCCATAAAATTGGGTTTTATAAAAATTGATTAAATCGTTGCCAATGCCGTAAGCAGGGTCATTAGCAGCATCATACCGTCCACCACAAAGTAATAAAAAAAATAGCCCTGCTTCTTCAATGAGAAAAAATATACTACCAGGTTGATAATGGCTGACAACTGCAGTGCAATTACCTGCCTGTGATCAATTCCGTTTTTGCCCAGGAAAAAATTAATGATAAACAAAGCTGCAAACACGGAGTAGATCAGCCACTTCATAGTGTTTGCAGAAAGATGCGTTGCCAGGCTGCTAAGCCCATGAATTTTATCAACCGCAATATCCCGGTTGTCAAAAAAAATACAAAGCATCAGCATAAATAGAAACCGCTTTGCCATTATCAGTAAACCAGTATCCGTAAATTGAAGATGGCTTGTGGATAGCGGAATATAAGCTGTAACAAACATCCAGGTAAATGCCAGCAGCAAAGTTTTAAGAATACCCGCTTTTCTTGTAAAAGCAAGCTGTTTAAAAGGCAATAGCGGAATCGAATAAACGAAAGTGAGAACGAAGGCAATGGCTACGTCAATGGATGGTATGTTGGCTTGCTTTAAAAAAAGTAGTACACCGGTGATACCACAAAGCGCCACCAATACAGCCGTGTATCTATTATAAAGTAGTTGTATACTTATCCGCTGCTGCTTGTAAGCACCAGCGAGTATATAGTGAAAATTGTAACTGCAAAGCGTGGCAAAAAAAACAAAAGCAACCAGGTAAATATTAACAGGAAGATGCATCAACTGCATTGTTTGGAAAACAAGTGATGCAGAACAAATTGCTACCCAAATAGCATGGGATAAAACAAATCGTAAAAGTTTTTCCAGTTGTGCGATTAATTTTTAAAGATATATATTGGTCCGGCTGTGATGGTATCACTTCTATGCTGAGCTTCGTCTTTCAGCATGAATTTGAAATAACAGGTATCAGTTACATCGCATTGAGGTTCTCTTAAAGAAGGGTAATTCTGCACCCTGTAACCAAGGGACACTTCAATTTCTCCTGACGCATTTGAGGTGGTAGGAAATACAGGCAACGGATATAACTGCTCAAAAAAAGTATTGGGGCAATTAGCAGAAGCCTGTTGCACAAAGATGGAATCCTGCAGATCACCTTCTTTATCAGTATAACTTATCGTAAACCGAAGTATCTGTTCCGGATGTAATTCATCAGTGTTAACTGACTTGAGTTTAATCTGAGGTGTAGTAGAAAACTTATCCTTTGTACAAGCAGAAAATACCAAACTAAAAATCAATATTAAAAGAGTGTAACGCATCTTTGTGTTTTAATAGCCAAATTTAAAGATACAAATTGAATACTGTTGTTAAAAATAAAGACGTAGAAACCAGTGTTTTCGTTGCTAATGATGAAAATTTTACTGCCACAGCGTTAGCTATTTTCCGGTTTCAATACCAAAACAATAGTGTTTACAGGGCTTATTGCGATGCAATCCATGTAAAGCAGGAAAAGATTCAAAGCATTACAACTATTCCTTTTTTGCCCATTTCATTTTTTAAAACCCACCGGATAACGAGCACCGAGTTTGAACCGGAAGTAGTTTTTGAAAGCAGCGGCACCACACAAACCATCAATAGTAAACACCTGGTTAAACGGCTCGATCTTTATCAAACCAGTTTTAATAAAACGTTTGAACTTTTTTATGGTTCACCAAATGAATGGTGTATTCTGGCTTTATTGCCATCCTATTTGGAAAGAAAGAATTCCTCCCTGGTATTGATGGCCAAAGAACTGATTAAAGCGAGCAAGCATCCTAACAGCGGTTTTTATTTGAACGAGTTCGATCAATTAAAAGATGTATTGCGGCAATTGGAGCAAGCCAAACAAAAAACCCTGCTCATTGGTGTAACCTTTGCCCTGCTTGATTTTGCGGCCGAATTTCCAATGCCACTTAACCATACTATTATTATGGAAACCGGAGGCATGAAAGGCAGACGGGAGGAAATGACAAGGCAGGAAGTACATTCGGTTTT
>CAZDHQ010000883.1:0-2134 GCA_964505135.1 uncultured Ferruginibacter sp. | reverse complement strand
GGTGAATAGGTGTATTTTTCACTCCCTTCATCTTTCTTTTGCCAAATTTTCTTGATTCTGACGAGACTGTCCGCATTAACCCATTTATTAACCCACTCGGGTTCCGCTTGCTTTCCTTTTCCAGTTAGTTCTAAATCCTCCTCGTCGTTTGGTTCCTTTAAAAAAATACCTTCTATTTCTATTGGAACATCAACATTGTAATTAAAAAAATCAGATAGTGTTGCTGCTTGACGAGAACTAACAAAGAACTCATACGCTCTTAAGAATGATGATTTCCCCACGTTATTTTGTCCAATCAAGAGAATAATATTTGACTTTGAAAAATCAATAATATTATGTTCACCACCAAGTCCACGAAAATTTTTAATTATGAGCTTTTGAAGTTTCATTCAGATAGGTTTGATATTTTAGACTCACCCGGAATAATGGCGACAATACATTTAGGAAGGAAAGCTAAGTACAATACGCAGTTCAAAAAAGAGTGTTTTAACGGTTTCTAGAGTGTGGTTTTAAACATGAGCCGGGCTTGGTGCTCAGAAGCCAACTTCGCTTCAATAAAAGTTGCCCAACGGTATACAGCACAAGAGTGTGATTCACCAACAAGTTGGGGACACAGCGCAACGATGGCGCCACGTAGAAATGTCGCTGATACCAAAATAAAATCTCTTGCCTTATTTTAACAGCTTTATATAAATCTCCCGATACTCCACTTTCATAAAGGGCATTACATGTACCTGGAAGCCGAGCAGGCCCTTGAACTTGCGTTCTTTGGTATCTTCGTCGGTGGTTTCGCTCATTAGTACGCCGTTGATATAATGCAGCAGGTGGTTGCCCTTGGCTACAATGCGGATGTCGTTCCAGTCATTTGTTTTGATCAGATTCTTTAAAGAATCGGAGTTGCCGACAGAGCCCTGGATGATGGGTTTTTGACCGGTTTTGAGCAGGGCTTTTTGCCCACGCATGGCGAGGAAGCCCCTGCCTCTTTCTTCATAGTTTTGGCCCGTGTAGGTATTTGCGCCGTCAATGTCTGCCTGGTAACCTTTGAGGCCATGGGGCACACCTTTTACGGCTGCACTGCGGTACTGGATGCCGCTGTTGCCTTCGGGGCTGATGCGGTACTGTGCCCTCAGTTCAAAGTTGGCAGGCATGCCGGCAGTCCAAATCAAAAAGGTGTTGGTCTTGATCTCCTGGCCGGGTTTTACTTCACCCACAAAAGTGCCGTTTTCCACCCGCCAGAAAGCGGTGTCTGCATCCCAGCCCTTCATGCTTTTGCCGTCAAATATTTTGGTGAAACCTGCCGGCGTTTGTGCCTGTGCAGTGATGGCAACTGCTGCAATGCATACCAGCAAGGCTGCACGGAGACTTATTTGGATTGTCATGTTATTTGGTTGATGATGAAAAATGTATTCGTTGCTTGTTGTTTAAATGCCACAATCCTTCCAGCTTTTTGATGCGGCGGAATCAGCCACGGCCTGGCAAACTTTCTGCGTTTGTAAGGCATCTTCAAATGTAGGTGAACAGGGCTCACCGGTTTCAAGGCTCTTTAAAAAATCGGCTACATGGTGTACAAAGGAATGTTCGTAGCCAATGCCCAGGCCCGGCACCCACCACTTATTCATGTAAGGATGATCGCCGTCGGTAACATGGATGGAGCGCCAGCCTTTTAATTGCGATTCGTTGGAGTTATCAAAAAAGCTGAGGCGGTTCAGGTCGTGCAGGTCCCATGCAATGGATGCATCTGCACCATTGATCTCGAAGGTGTAAGCGGCTTTGTGTCCACGGGCATAGCGGGTGGATTCAAAGAGGCCGAGTGAGCCGTTATTAAAGTGGCACATAAAAGAGCAGGCATCATCAATGGTTACTTTCTCCACTTTTCCGGTGAGGTTATGCATGCGTTCTTTTACAAAGGTTTCCGTCATGGCGCTTACATCTTTAATGCCGCCGTTCAGCCAAATAGCGGTGTCAATGCAATGCGACAATAAATCGCCCAATACACCGGAGCCTGCAACAGCCGCATCCATGCGCCAGAGGCCTTCGCCGCCCTGCGGCAGTTTTTCATTGATGGTCCAGTCCTGCAAAAAGTTAGCCCGGTAATGATAGATTTTTCCCAGCTTGCCGGAGTCGATGATCTGCT
>CAZDHQ010000882.1:0-2136 GCA_964505135.1 uncultured Ferruginibacter sp. | reverse complement strand
ATTTTTACACTCACCGGTAAAAAATTATCGGATAAATTCACTTGCCCAAATGGATAGGCTGCATCAAAACTTGCGGAAGAAAAACGGGGTAATCCATGATGATTCACCGGTCTTCCTTCGTAATGCTGGAACTCACTTGCATCCAGTGGACCAAGCAGGGCCTTTGTGATGGGCCTTTTATTGGCAGGCTTGCAATAGATAGCGAAGAAAGGCGCCTGGTTACCATCGGTGATGGTACTAAATCGAATGCCGGGCTTATTCATAATCTCCCAGTCTCTCAATTCTCCTCTTCCACCCAAGGAAACAGTACCGGTGCCAATGCCTCCGAGTGGTAAAGCCACATTAAGTAAATGTTTGCTATCATAGTGTTTTAATACAGGCCATTTTTTTTGCTGGGTAAATACCTGAACCGTAACAAAAAATAACAGCAGTAGCAGGCAGCAATGTTTGTATTTCATCATTGGAATGAATGGTATGAAGTGATCAATAATTCACGCAATCGTTTATGCAATATACTCATGAAACAATTTAATGAGCGCACAATTGTTCCTGTTTGAAATATACAACTGCTTAAATCTACGGACTTTTTTATCTATGGATCAACTCGTTTATGATGGCAAGTTCATCCAGCAGTTGCTCCGAATAATAATGCCCTGCAATGGATATTGAAGGGCATTCTAACGTTGTTTACTTAATGAGAAAAACTGCGAGTAACAACGAATGTTACTACTATTGCAACACAAATGTAGTATGCAGCTACGCTTTTATTACAGCAGGAATTCTCTATTTCTTATCCATTTTTACCCCTTAATTTTTTTATCAAGTACTGCAATGCCAGCAGGTGATACTTCCAGATGCAAATTGCAGGACGCATTTCCGCCAACAACAATAGATGGTTGTCCATTGATAATAATCCTGTAATGTTTATTTTGTAGTCCATCCAGCAGCAGGTTCGTTTCAAATACTTGATTCCACGGTAACTTTAGCTTACTCAATTCGTTTTTAACGTTAATGATGATCTCGTCCTTTTTAAAAATAACTTTGGCAAAGCTTAACCCATCTACTGGAACTGCTATTTTTTTCTCAGCGTTGATATAGGCACCATTCAATTCTCTCAATGCTTCTGCTAATCCTGTAAACACACCGGAGCCTTCACCCCAGGATGGTGAGGTACGCATGGGTGATTGCGGGTGTGCCTCATGATCTATATTCTCCGGACCTAAACCATAAGGATAAATATTGGTATAAGCGTAGATATCGTTTTCTTTATGTACCGGCAAATTCATTAAAACAGCAGATGATTTTGCTGCTGCTACACCTCTTTCAATTAAATCCTGCCGGCCAAGTTGCTTGCCATACCAGATAAAGGGCTTTACGGTTTCTGCTTGTCTTGCATCTAAAAAAGTAGCGTTGTCTGCATTGTCTGCAGTAAAACCACCGAAAGGAAAAGCGGTGTAGATATAATGCGGATTCCAGCTGCATTGAGAGAAAGATAAATAATCAATTGTTTGTTCACCATCCTTCAAATATTGCTTGTTATGTGTTGCTTCATATAATCTTGCGAAAGCTTCGCTGGCCCAGATAAGGGCGAGATTGCCCCTGCAATATTCATTTTGCTGTATGTCTCTTTCAAAATTCAATGGTTTATTACCGCAGGAGAAATATTGCTCCATATCAAGCCATTTTGCTCCGGGTAAAATTTCCTTTTCAAAATAAGCAGCAATCTTTTCTGCGCCTGCACGGTATTTCTCCTGTTTTGTTACAAGATACATGGAAGACAAAAACCACATAGTAGATGCAGGTTGTGCAGAGTATAACAAAATATCCGATGGTTTCATTTCCTCTGTAACAAATGATGGTACTGCTCCTCGTTCATTGATGGCCGTTAGTGCCCAATCTGCGTAGGGCGTTAAATAATTTACAATGCGTTCATCTTTTTCACAGCGTAGATAATAGTCCAATAAATGTGCTGCTGTTTTACTCATGGCAACGATATCATAAGAATGACTTTCTTTTAAGAAAAATTCATTCTTACCATGAGGCGGATCAGAAAATTGCAAGCCCCATTTTTTTTCGTTAGCACTATAGAGCGTAGCAAACAATCCATACTCATTCTTTGGTGCCTGCAGACAGAAA
>CAZDHQ010000881.1:0-2137 GCA_964505135.1 uncultured Ferruginibacter sp. | reverse complement strand
GCTGAAGCATGGGGTTAATAAGAATAGTTGTTTTTTCTATTTCGAAGTTGGTGAGCAAAAACCAGATATTTCAAAGCAAATATTTTTTCTTTAACCAATAAAAAACAACCTTTTAGTGCAGTGGCCGTCTTCTATAAAAGACATGTTGTGTGAACAAATTTTCTCTTTCACTTGTTCTTTTTTTAGACTCTATTGAAACGCCCTGTGTGTCAGCGGAATAGCTACTAAAACACCATATCCACCCGGGAGACAATCTGCAAATCTGCCGACTTTCATTATTTCGACAATACAAATTATCTTCGTTAAATAACAACCGGTGGCTAATGAAACTTTATGTAACAATAATTTGCATACTACTTTTAAGTTCATGCGGTCGAACAACAAAGCAATTGCCTTTTTTGGGTAATCCGATAATTAAAGGATCAGACACTACGTATCCCACCATTGCCGACTTTAATTTTATAAATCAGGACGGACAGGTGGTAACTAATAGTACATTCAGCAATAAAATTTATGTGGCAGATTTTATATTTCTATCCTGCCCCAGCATTTGCCCTAAAATGACAAAGGAAATGCACAAAGCTTATCTATCATTTGCTGCAAACGATAAAGTATTGTTTATTTCTTACAGCATAGATCCTGAGCGCGATTCCATCCCGCGCTTAAAGGCTTACGCCGGTTCTTTGGGCGTTTCTTCTACTAAATGGCATTTTGTAACCGGTAATCAGGATAGCGTTATAAACCTTGCTGAGCATTCTTATTTTGCTACCGCTTATCCTGATAGCACTGCTCCGGGTGGGTTTACCCATAGCGGAGGATTGCTTTTGATTGACAAAAACAGACATATCCGAGGTGTATATAACGGCACACAGCCTTCTGAAACAATACGACTTATAAACGACATGGAAACGCTTTTGAAACAAGAATTTTAGCCTTAGTTTTGTAACATTGAAAAAGATAGTGTCCATATTGCTGATTTTTACACTGTTTGTGCAATCCACAAGCCAGTTATGGATATGGGCAACATTTGAAATATGCAGGGATTATATTTCCGCCAATCTTTGCATCAACCGGTTTGACGCAATCCCTGTTTGCAAAGGCTCCTGTTTTTTGGAAAAACAATTAAATAAAAGCGAAAAGCAGCAACAAAAACTACCTGATATAAAAACAAAAGACATAACGCTGATTTGTCAAAATCAATCAGGTGAACTGCCGAAACAAACTTTGGGAACAGAAAAAAAATCTTTGTATCCAACTTGTCATATTTTTTTTATTTCTTCCGAGCATCTTCGTTCTGTATTCAAGCCGCCATCCATTGTTGTTTAACATCTTTTTTTTGAGTTAAACAATAAAATTTTACATGGGTATAAAAACAAGCGAGATCGCTGTTTACCATGTTAGTATTTTTAATACAGAAAAATCTTTTTGGATAGGTGGGCTTGAAAGGATATTGGAACACTATCCGCAATTGGAACATCCGCATAAGCAAGCGTTTTATATGCTGCTATATGTACAGGATGCCAATGGGGTGGTAACATTGGACAATCAGATCATCAGGCTTGATCAGCAAAAAGTAATCTGCATAAAACCTAACAGTGTATTCAGCTTAGACATTAACCGGAACGCCAAAGGCGATATTATTTGTTTTACGGAGGCTTTCTTTTCGCTGCGGTATAATAACAATGTGTTGTACCAATTCTCTTTTTTAAAGAAAGATGCTGAAAGTTATATTCGGTTGTCGGAAAGAGAAACTGATAAATGGATCAATCTTTTGCAACTGATGCAGTATGAATTTAATGGCCATCATAAAGGTACTGAGAAAGTGTTACGTTCTTATCTCAATATCCTGTTGTATGATTTGGATAGAAGCCAGCATCCGCACAACAGGGCAGACAAAGCGAAAAACAAAGAGGATAAAATAATAGCGTTTGAAAGGTTGGTGGAAGATAATTTTCTGCACCACAAAGCGCCTTCATTTTACGCAGCCAGATTACATATTACTACCAATTATCTGAATAAACTTTGTCGTGACCACAGAGGACTTACAGGCGGCGAGATTATTCGTAAAAGAGTAACAATCGAAGCTCAGCGGCTGCTGCATTATACATCTCTTTCAGTAGCTGAAGTTGCTCACAAG
>CAZDHQ010000880.1:0-2137 GCA_964505135.1 uncultured Ferruginibacter sp. | reverse complement strand
GTATTCCTGCTGCCATTAAAGAAAAAATATTTCAGCCTTTCTTTACCACCAAGCCAACGGGGCAGGGAACGGGCCTGGGATTGAGTTTGGCTTATGACATAATTACAAAAGGACATGGAGGAAAATTGAAGGTAGAAACGAAAGAAGGAGAAGGATGTGATTTTATTATTCTACTACCAATATAAAAACAACATGAGATTAACACCGGTCTGTTTATTTTTTCTGCTTTGCATTTGCAAGAATTGCATTGCGCAGGATACAACTGCTATTTTGAACAGGTCGATGTTAGATCCAAATACAGATATTATTTCACTAAGCGGTTTAAAAGGATGGGTTTTTAGAAATGGGAATGACACCAGTTGGAAAAGAATGATAATTGAAACAACAGGATGGCGTGAAATAGATATGAAAAATATTTCGGCGAAAGATGCAGATAAAAACGGAAAATTTGAGGGATGGTTGCGTTTCAAATTTAAACTTGACAGCAGTTTTGGAAATATACCTGTAGGAATTGAAACTTTAAGATGGGCAGCAACAGATATTTATTTGGATGGAAATTTTATTACTTCCTTTGGTAACACAGGAATAAACGGAAAACCTTACCAGGAAAACAGGAACACGCTCACAGGTCTGCATCAATTTATAATCGAAACCGGCAAAGAACACGTACTGGCTATATATATTGTAGATTATATTGACCCATTTGATAAAAAATTCCTGAAGACCGAATCGCTCATAAATAACTATAGCGTATTGGTTTCCCTTACAGGACCTTTAGCTCATACAAAGTTTACCGGCTTAGTGAGAGACTCCGCAGCATATGGTTTTTTGTATTGTGGAATAATCGGAATTATCGGGATGATGTTTTGGTTCCTTTGTTTTCAGAACCGGATAGAAAAAAATCTTTTACTTATTGCCATCAGCACGACTTTATTTTTTTTCTGGGAGTTTTTTGTGAATGTGGCATCATATCCATTAGAAATTGATTTCAACAGATGGTGGATACTATTCTACATAGGTTTTCAAAGCTGGCCTTTAGCCACTGCTTCCATGATATATACTGTTGGAGTAATATTCAATGTAAAGTATAAAAAAATATTGCTTCTTTTCGGAGTCGTATTCGTTGCAGTTAGCTTTCTGTCAACCTATTTGTACAAGGATTCTGACTTTGGTTATTTTGCATTCCATCCTCTTTCGGCTATGATTGTGCAGGTGTATATTTTAATTTCTTCCTGGAAGAAATTGAAGGGTGCACAATGGGCAATAGTAATAGGCGTAATATCAACGACCGTATTTTCGCTCTTATGGGCTTTTCTATATACTTTTTATCAAAACTTATCTTTCCAGATTTCGATTTTAATACAAAGCCTGCAATGTTTAAGTTATCCGGTTTCTTTAATGATCTATGTTGTGATTAGGTTCAAAGAAATTCTTAAAGAAGTGCAATTGAATGCAGATAAAGTTGTTAAAATGACTGAAGAAAAACAAGAGATGCTTGCTCAGCAAAATGAATTACTGGAGGAGCAGGTGGAGGAACGGACAAGAGAATTAAAAGCTTCACAAGCACAATTAATCCAGTCAGAAAAGCTGGCTTCACTTGGACAACTTACTGCGGGTATTGCTCATGAAATTCAAAACCCCTTAAACTTCGTAAACAATTTTAGTGAAATAAACAGGGAGTTGATCAATGATTTAGTGGAAGAGGTTGACAAGGGCAGTTTAGAAGAAGTAAAATTATTAGTGAAGGATATACAGGAGAATGAAGAAAAAATCAATCACCATGGACAAAGAGCGGCAGCCATTGTAAAAGGTATGCTGCAGCACAGCCGAACCAGCAGCGGTGTTAAAGAACCAACAGACATGAATGCCTTATGTGATGAATACCTGCGCCTCTCCTATCATGGCTTAAGAGCAAAAGACAAATCTTTTAATGCAAAATTTGAAACCCATTTTGATGACAATATTGGAAAAATAAATGCAGTGCCGCAGGATATGGGCAGGGTTATTCTTAACCTGATCAACAATGCTTTTTATGCTGTAACTGAACAAAGAAAATTGGGCATTGAAGATTATGAGCCAATGGTAACCGTATCTACAAAAAAAGAACATGATAAAATTTCCATCTCAATCGCAGACA
>CAZDHQ010000879.1:0-2144 GCA_964505135.1 uncultured Ferruginibacter sp. | reverse complement strand
ACCAGTTTTGTCTTTTTTAAACTCTATTGTAATTTCTCTTGGCAGCTGCTGACCTTTCGGAAACGCCGAATCAAAAAAACGCTCATTTGCTTTGAAATTTTTCATACCAAGCCAGCGTTCCTGAGTTTTTTTTACATTCTTTTCGGCGATAGCATTCAAATCTAATTTCATGTCGGTTGCTAAATTAGAAACGTACCATAGAATATCACCCAATTCTTCTTCTAGTTTGGGGTTAAAGGATGTATATGATTTCCCATCCCTTATGCGTTTCTTATGTTCGGAGGCGGCAGAACCAATCTCTCCAATTAAACCCAGCAGTGGTATTACAAGCTGAAGTTCGGTTTTGACCTTCGGACGCTGATCTGTTTTTCTTGACTCAGTCTGATATTCCTTAAAATTCATTCCGTAAGTATTAATTAGACAAATCTTCTACTCCCGCTATTGGCGCATCTCGTTTTACCGCAGATATGCCATTCTCACGACTAAAAGATGTAGTATAAGATTCGCTTCGGCCAATTATCTCTCCATTGCCTGCTCTGAGATTAAAAGTATAATTATTATATGCATCTTTCCGCTCATATCTGTTGTCGTACGGGGCATTTGCTTTCACAGAGACGATACCATTTAAGCAGGACTGCTTTGATGTATAACCTTCTCCATTAAGTATAATCTCATTATTTGCTGATCTTATTCGATAATAAAATTGACTATTTGCAGCGCTCTTAAAAATTTGGAATTTTGGATTATTCATGTTTTGTTTATTATTAGCAATTATATAAAATTTTGATCAGTAAAAAAGGGCGGTAAACCGCCCTTTTTTAGGGATATTACCTATATACACCAACATACCAATATGCGTAAATAGCATTTAAGAAAGCTGTCACATCGTTTATCTCTTTTCTACCGTTGAACACTCGGTTTAAAACATCAGGCGCCGGATCTCTAAGAAATAATTTTGTAACATAAGTGATTCCGTTACGAACTTCGCACTCACAACCAGTAATTATCACAGCATGACCCATGGGCATATTCCTGTTTTTATATGCAATTAAAACGGGTCTCTTGCTACTTAATTCGTTATAGAGCTTATCTATATTTGGGTTGGCCATCCTAAGTGGCGCCTTGACTTCAAAAAATTTATTGTACTGATCGCGACCATAAAAATTAAGCGACTTCGTAATCTCATAAGTTGTAGCAGGGCAATCACAAGCGTGGCCCCATAGATCAACTCCGCAGACGTTTTGGGCAAATTCATCCTGCGTTACATTAGTAATGCCATAAGCTCTAAGAATATTAGTGATACTGGCCGTCCAACACCAGTAGTCTTTTTGCTGATAAGCGTATACAGCATTCATAATTTGAGACGAAATACCCACCTGATATCTCCTTTTATATGTAATTGTATTCATGATATAATTGAGTTAAGAATTATTTCTTTTTTGCGTTTGCGATACTGAAGACGCCTGCAATTACCATCAAAAAAATCGCAAGTGCCGCTATAATAAATCCGGTTTTACTTTGTCTGCTATGGACTTTGTTATGCTGCACCTGGTTGGCGAACGATTCGCAATTGTAATTTATAAGATTGTATGGCTGCCCTACCTGCTTCAGGGCTCTTTGCACGGCCAGTTGCCTTTGATAACCGTTGCCCTTAAAAGATTCAATCCGTGTAATTTCAAGGCACTCATTAAAAAACTGATCCGCTGTAATAATCCTCACTCCGTGCCCTACTTTATTCTCAATAATCAGATCTATACCTTGATAATTTTGGCCTAGGTAGATAACATGATGTTGAACCAGCCGCCAAGTGCTTTTTGGTGTTACTATTCGATCTCCTGGCTTTAAGCCGTATTTATAAACCCTTGCATGCATACTCTGTTTTTAAGTTAATTCAAATTGTTCGATATTTCGTTATAAGTTTATTCACGATGCAAATATACACTATTTCATTTTAATAATTCACTTATAAATTAAGTAATTATGTTAAAAGTGGAGATTTTTACACAATCGTTACTACTTTTACCCTCAAAATTTACCCTTGCTAACTGCCGCATTCTTTTTAAGTACCTGATAAATAGCTATTTATGAATATTCATTGAAGAATGTTTGGTTATAATATAATTTTTTTACTTTTGGCCTTAACT
>CAZDHQ010000878.1:0-2149 GCA_964505135.1 uncultured Ferruginibacter sp. | reverse complement strand
CAGTAGTAGTATTATGTGCAATCTCCGAAGTTTTCTCTTGGCCCGTTAAGGGAGTATCTATAAGATCCGCCAATGGCTTGATATGTACGCCCGGGCATTAGCATACTGCCGACTAAATAATCATTAGCGTTAACTAAATCTGCATTATAGTGATCAATTATCGAAGTATTAGCCCCACTAGGTATTTCAATTTTGTATCCCTAATTGTTACCAGTACACTGCCTAACTGTATTTAGGGCACTATCTTTAAAAATGGATTTGAATACCGATATTTTTTCCCTTGGGTACAGTTATAAAAAAATAGTTTATTTCCCCTTTTTAATAAACAGTAAGTGCTGTTTGTAGATGTATCTTTTAAGGTTAAGAGATTACTTCCATTATTTATAATAACGCTTCCATAAGTTACGCTACTGTCATATAGAGAGAACTCATCTTTATAATCTATCCAAACAAAAGAAAGGTCATCTTTTACAATTAACTTTTGTTTTTCAATTGACACCATTCCATCTACGCATTTTTTGTACTCCCTATTATAAACCCCTTTTAAATTAGAATTGGAACAAGAAAATAATAGAAATGTAGCAACATTAAAGAAATACATGTACCGCATAGCATTTATTTTTATTCAGATTTTTTTATTATTGGCCTAATGAGATACGGGGCTGTTGGCACTAAACTAAAGTTATAGACAATTTTTTTCACCTCCTCCTGGCTAATGCCAAATAAAATTACTGTTCCCTTTCCTGTGCTTAACCCATAATTTGCCCTTAACGGTAATCCCATTTCTGTCCTAAATAAATTTGGCCAAAATTCCACTTTACCTGCTTTCATCCCTGCATTGTTGGGATCTGCTCTTCTGTCAATACCATGGCCAAAAAATTCATGTTCAAATTCTCGAGCCATATTATACGTTCGGGTTGAATAACCTCTACTTGTTAAACCAGAAAAGTCAAGAGACTTTAAAGTAAAATCATCGTCATTAAAAGCATCTAAATTCCAGTACAATGTATGTCGTGAACCTAATCCTAAAATCCTGATAGGAAGTTCGCCACGCATTCCGTCTCTTTCATCGACAGCATCACCGGCAGGGGTCTTAAGTCCATTGTGTCCAACGATAATATCACCAAATTTGCGTAATGATTTTTTGTAAGAATAAGTTGAGCTGAGAATTGAGATTAACTTTGATTTTGCAGTTGCAGACACTTTATTATTGGTTTCAGCTTCGCCGTCATAATAAAGCATATTGGTTTTTGAGTTATAGCCTATCTTAATCCCATATTCACTATTAAACATGTTTTGCAACTTATCTGGAATTACACTTGTTTGATTCCCTTTCTCATCATAAAATTTTGCCGGAATAGAATCTCCTTTATTATCTGGATATAATATTGGATTCCCTGCAAAACAATTATATGGGCTAATCGCTACATTTGGACGGGGGTCTAAGTTCCAACGCCTTCCAATCCTACTATCATACTCCCAAAATAGCGCAGTAGTAGTGTTAGGCGCTATCTCCGGAGTCTTCTCTTGTCCATTAATAGAATAACGATAAGAACCAGTACCAAACTGGAATGTACGTCCCGGCATTAGCATCCCAAAGGGATGGTAATCATTGGCTGATATAATATTAGGAATAATAGTAGCACCGTAGTTATATTTTATCTACTGTAAACCTTCAATTCAAAGATCTGCTACAGCTTGTAAAGCTAACAATTAGAGATTAGGAAAGCTACCTGTTAATGTGTAATCTTTAAAACCCTTTATATAAACCAGGAACGTAGTAGCTTTTTATACTAGCGTCAACTTCTATTAGTGTTCTGCTAATTTTAGTTGTTATTATAATTCAATAGCAGGTAGCTTTCTGAAACACTAATACATAAATTAGAGGAACGTTTTGTTGAAGCTATTTTATGATCATTTGTTAAGGCATATTGTGGAGCTGCAGGAATTACATACATCTAATTCAATCAGGTAAGCCAGGGGGGTAACTTATTCATCTTTGATTTATAGCAAAGGACTACTTAAAGTTTTCCATGCAAAGACTTTTGGTACATTAACAGCAGTTACCATATTTGCAAAAAAATCAACTATGGTTAAATCACTTTTAATTCAAAACTGCTCTTTTGAGGATGTAAAGCATTTACTTGAA
>CAZDHQ010000877.1:0-2149 GCA_964505135.1 uncultured Ferruginibacter sp. | reverse complement strand
CAAATGGTGCATGCACCGCACCAGGGAAAGTGCCATAGTCTGATTTGTTCCAACTGTTCTCATCATGGTTGCTGGTGAAATATAAAAGCTGTCCATAAGAAGGATATATTTTATCAAACCTTGCCTTTACGGTATCAAGTGATGAAGCTGGTTGCTTGCCTGCTGCTACTTCCACCATGGCATGAAACATTTCCCATGGATACGTCGCATCAAATCCACTTGGGTGCAAATAGTCTTTATCGCCTTCGGCTAAAAAATAAATGCCAGGCTTGCTTTTCTTTAAATCAGTGATGCATCTTTTCCAGAATGATCCTGGAACATTCCACGCCACATCCTGCCTGAAGCCATCAATGTTGGCAGCCTTTAACCAATAGCGCATGGATGCAATCATGCTGTCCTGCATTTCTTTGTTTTCATAATTCAATACCCTTGTATCTGTCCAGTCGAACATGGTAGCTGGTTTACCTGCACTGTCAAGCACAAAAAAGTTAGTGTGTGATGTAAGCCATGGATGATCGGCACCGGTATGATTGGGCACCCAGTCAATCAATACTTTCAGACCAAGTGCATGGGCTTTGTTTACTGTGCTTTTAAAATCACTAAGCGTTCCAAACTCAGGATTGATGGAGGTGTAAGATGACACTGCATAGTAACTTCCAAGTGTTCCCTTCCTGTCTACCTTGCTGATGGGATTGATGGGCATAAACCAGATACAGCTCACTCCCATTGCTTTCAATCTCTGCAGGTGTTTAGCAAATGCATTGAAGGTGCCTTCCGGTGTATACTGCCTTACATTTACTTCGTAGATACTTCCCTGCAGGCTCCATGCCGGATGCGCATGCGTTGCTCTTTTAGTTGAACCACGATGCAGGTTTTGAGCATTTGACAATGTAGCTAACAACAAAAGCAGGCATAATACACAGGCAATCTTTTTCATAAGTGAATCTTTAGTGTAACGAATGATTTTCGCAGACAATGTGTCAAAAGTATATATTATCCGTTTATCAATTTCATAAAATGACATATTATAAATTTGAATACTTTCGGGTTGTTTGTCAACAGGTCTTTAGCATAAAAGTTTTAGATGAAATATTTACTGGACGGAGAAGCGACAGAAAGGATCAAATTCAGATTGATTGAAGAAAAAGACTTTATCGATTGGCTCCCCTTCTTCCAGGATGCAGCTTCTTTCAAACATTGGAAAGCAATAGATGAAACACCGGAAGAAGCCTGCAGCCAATGGTATAAGAAGCAATTTCATCGCTACGCAAATGATTTGGGCGGCATGAATGCACTGGTTGAAAAATCATCCAATCAATTGATTGGTCACTGTGGTTTATTGGTACAAACTGTCGACCAAGTAAAAGAATTGGAGATTGGCTATTCTCTGTTACCTTCGGCATGGAATAAGGGGTTTGCAACCGAAGCTGCTAAAAAGTGTAAAACATTTGCGTTTGAACATGGCTTTGCTGATTCACTGATCTCCATTATCAGCCTTACTAACCTCCCCTCTGAAAATGTTGCACTCAAAAACGGGATGAAGCTTGACAAAAGAACTATTTATAATGATGTGGACGTAAACATATTCAGGCTTCACAAGTTCGATTACTTAAATTCATAATTCGTGTATACGTTAGGTTTAGCAGGTGCATTGTAGGGTTGTAAACCTTTAGTATGCTCTTTCTGATAAGAATTATTCATAAAAAGGTTGGCACCTTTGCGACAACATTAAACACACCGTTTAGCCTGATAAAATCATTAATAATCTCTATTTTGCAACATAATACCAAAACCAACATCATGAAACAACGACTATGCCTTATAGGCTTCCTACTTGTTTTTGCTGCAGCACTATCTGCACAAACCAATGTGGACGATGTAATCAACAAAGTACTTAATGCAATGGGCGGCAAAGAAAAACTGCTCACCATTAAAACCATTAAAATGACTGGTAACATTGAGTTCTCCGGTCAAAAAATTCCTTACAAATTTTATGCAGTTGACAAAGCTGCTCAACGGGTTGAATTTAGTTTTAGCGGCATGACCGGCTATACGATTGTAACCAAAGACTCCGGCTTCAATTTCAGTCCTTTCCAGGGACAAACTTCGCCGGAAAATATGACTGCGGAAGATGTAAAGCTTGCACGGA
>CAZDHQ010000876.1:0-2153 GCA_964505135.1 uncultured Ferruginibacter sp. | reverse complement strand
CCGTATTCCTGTTGCTGCTTACCAGTTGCCAGCTAAACCTTGGTTGTTTTACATCCAACCCTATTGGATTAATGCGGTTTTCAGTACGAAGTTGCTGCAGCTTTGGCTGTGCAACAGCAGCAAGACAAAAGAAAAATAAAATAGAGGCAGCAATAAATCCCTTTTTCATAATCTATTTTTAATGATTAAAGCAGATGGATAAGCAAGACAAAGCATAATAGTTATGATTACGCAATTTTCATTTAATTGAATTGCTTTACCATCCTGTGCTATCTGTAGTATGTACATGTTTCAGAAGCATTGGGCACTAAAAATAGCAATAAATCAAAGAGCTTATTATTTTTTTATCACCATCTTTTTAATTCATTCCTGGAGAAAATATATTCAGGTGTGATGATTTCCTGCTCTTCATTTACAAAGTACCACGGATTATTTTGTTCAAAGGGATTTAGCAGTATATGAATATCCTGCGCAGGCATGTAACTCTGCGCTATCATATATGCTTTTTGCCCGGATGCATTTATTGCTACATCCAATACTATTACGGCATGGCCTGGAAAACCGCCTCTGATCAACACATCACCGGGTGCTATCTCATCCAGTTCTTTTGCTTTTAATTGTTTGGATAAGGAAGAAGAACCACACATTCCAAATACCTGTTTTAAATACTGTAACAGATGCCCGGATGTATAGGGTGCTGAAAAGCGGTAAGCTTTGCTATCGTTATCATAAAATACAATTTGATCAAACCGGTGCGTTGCAAAAAGATATTCTGCTCTCAATCGCATTACTGCATCTGCACATTGCTGCAGATCCTGCTCACCCACAGAAATATCCAATACTGCAAACTGGGCCGACTGATTTTTTTTAGCAGTTCCATTGTAAAGAAAAACAGTTTTGCCTTTTTTTAAGGGAATGTGCAACAGATAATTGGCAAAGGAATTGCTATCGCAGGGCATTCTTTTATAACCGGGTGGAGGCGGTATCTCGGCTACTCTTTTAAACAGTAGCTGTGCACTGGATGTTGTAAGAGTATTTGTGCTGTGTTCATTGCTGGTGTTGGTTTGTGCGCTGCTGCATGCTGCAAGGAAAAAGCATAACAGCAGGGCATACTGTTTAGAGTGCATAAATCATTACTTTTGGGCCGGTGTAAAAGATGCGGTTACGTAATTGATCCATAAAAAATTTTGTTAAAGAAATATGGCGAGTATTTTAATCATTGATGATGAAAAAGCGATCCGGAAAACCCTTTCGGAGATACTGAGTTATGAAGGCTACAAGATTGATGAAGCAGCCGATGGAGAAGAAGGTTTAAAAAAATTCAGCAGCACTACCTATGATGTGGTGCTTTGTGATATCAAGATGCCAAAGATGGATGGCATTGAGTTTTTAGAAAAAGCAAGAGAGGTAAACAGCGATGTGCCCATCATTGTAATCAGCGGGCATGGTAATATTGAAACAGCGGTAGAAGCGGTAAAGAAGGGTGCTTTTGATTATATCAGCAAGCCACCTGATTTAAACCGCATGCTCATCACTTTAAGAAATGCATTAGACAAACAAACTTTGGTAACCGAAACCAAAGTGCTCAAACGTAAAGTGAGCCGTGTGCAGGAAATGGTAGGCAATAGTGCACCTATTCAAAAGATAAAAGATACCATTGAAAAAGTAGCACCCACCGATGCACGTGTATTGATTACAGGAGAAAATGGGGTGGGTAAAGAATTGGTGGCAAGATGGATACATGAAAAAAGCAACCGTGCCAGCGGCCCGATAGTAGAAGTAAACTGTGCTGCCATACCAGGTGAGTTAATAGAAAGCGAATTATTTGGTCATGAAAAAGGTTCTTTTACATCGGCCATTAAACAGCGTATTGGTAAGTTTGAGCAGGCCAATGGAGGCACCTTGTTTTTGGATGAAATTGGTGATATGAGTCTTGGTGCACAGGCCAAAGTTTTAAGAGCACTGCAGGAAGGAAAGATCACACGAGTGGGTGCCGATAAAGACATCAATGTGGACGTGAGGGTGATAGCTGCTACCAATAAAGACTTGCTGAAAGAAGTGGAAGAAAAAACATTTCGCCTTGACTTGTATCATAGGTTGGGGGTAATCATCATTCATGTGCCATCACTGAATGAAAGAAGGGAGGACGTGCC
>CAZDHQ010000875.1:0-2155 GCA_964505135.1 uncultured Ferruginibacter sp. | reverse complement strand
TAAAGAATCATCAAGTTCTTCAATAATTATCAACGAACCTTCTTGAAATTTTAGGAGTGAATTATTTTTTAAAATGTCTACTAGCTCTTTGTTTACAAAGCTCCCCCGTTCTTTGCAGAGCGTCTGATCAAGAAAAATTGTACTTATATCTGTGACCTTATCACCAGGAAATTTTATACTACTTAGCAGAGAGTCGTGTCGAAATTTTTCTCTATCTAAGCTAATCCAGTTATAGTCCTTTTCGCCTGAAGTTTTAGAAACAACTGTTATGATTTTGCCTAGTGCCATTGCGGCAAGTCTTCCGATTCCTTTGCTTCCCAGGAAACTCCTTTGAAAAATTTGACTCTTAACTCCTTCTTTTCGTTTTGAACTAATAGAAGGTTGTAACCAGGGGCCGAACAAAATTTCATCATCCATTCCAAGGCCATTATCAGAAATAAACATGAATGGCTTGGTACTAGACTGACTTATATAGACATTGCACTTCGTAGCATCTGCGTCGTATCCGTTCTTTACTAACTCATTTATTGCTGTCGTCGGATGCCCAATGAGCTCTTCGCCCATTTGGATAATAGACATTGCCCCCGGTTCAAATATATGTTTCCTGATAGTAGTTGTATTAGACATTAAGCAAAGTAAATATTTTAGATGCTATTTGATATGACATTAAGGGCGGCACAGCGTTTCCTATCTGTCTAAATGCTGCAGTTCTGCTTTTGTTTTCAATTTCGCCTTCAAAAAAGAAGTCATCGGGGAATGACTGAATTCTTGCAGCTTCTCTAACGGATATTGAACGAAGCTGATTAATATCGGGATGTATGAAGTGATGCCCATCTTTTGCAATATGTGCTATCATAGTATGAGGTATTTTATCTACCACTTTAAAACGATCTAAAAAATCTTCTGTGTTTTTTTGAGTACGCTTATCCTCCGGTATCTCATCGTTTTTTAAACGCTTACCATCTTTCTCTAGTTTCCTGATGGCCATCTTATAAATGGCCAGATCACTTTTGTTGTGGATACGGGTGATATGTTGTGTCACAAAATTGACTCCGTTTCTTATTTCAGTTTTATTCAAATAATCGCCGGGAGCTTGTGTCGTGTAATATTGCACTCTTTCAGCATCACCTGGTTTAAGTGGAGGCAGGTCGTTAAATATATCAGAACTAGTATAAGTGTGTTTAATAGTTTCAAATAAGGGGTAAGAAAATTCCATTGATTCCTTCCATCCGATTATAATAACCCTTCTTCTGTTTTGAATTACTCCAAAGTCATAAGCATTTAATTCAGACTCAGCAACATTATACCCTAAACGCTTGAAATATTTTTTTAAATTCTTAAAGTGTGTTCCGCCGTCTGAGGTTATCAGCCCCGGAACATTTTCAAAAACAAATATTTTTGGAGAGTACTTAGTAAGAAACCGGCCGTAGTGGATATATAATTTTTTGCGCTCATCTTCTTCTTTATGCTTTAATGCTGCACGGCCGATAATCGAATAAGCCTGACAAGGAGGACCACCAACTATCAGGTCAACCAGTTGATTGCCCTTTAACCTGTCTATTTGTTTGAAAATTTTTTTATTGTCTTTTCCAATCGCTGCATTAATTACATTTTCTCCGATGGATTCAGGAAGGGATTGATAAAATTTTTTACGTCCAATTTCTCCTTTGAGATATGAATAATACTCTTCTATCCTGTTATTTTCTTTCAGGAAACGGTATGCATTTCTGGTTTTGATTGTAAAGCAAGCAGATTTATCTAATTCCACATGAGCAATGGGGTTAAAGCCAGCTCTTTGAAACCCTTCTGATAAGCCGCCGGCACCTGCAAAAAGGTCAATAAAATTCATAGCCGCTAAAATATAAATGTTTTTAGCGAATTCGCTGTTTATTTCAAAGTATTTTAGTTATTAATTTTAAAATATCCCGGTGTAAATCTTTCCCTCAGCCTTGGATCGTGTCTTCACGAGCCACCTTCGCAATCCAGCGCTTTAAAAATTAGGTTGATGTTTCACCTGCGTGTTCGCTGGTAAACTGGAAATTGCTTTAGTTTATTCAACGCCTGCGATACTTCACCTTTTTATTCAACTCCTTATAATCTTTAATCCGGTTGTTTTCAATTTCTATATAAAACTTACCAAGGATATTAGAGAAAT
>CAZDHQ010000874.1:0-2163 GCA_964505135.1 uncultured Ferruginibacter sp. | reverse complement strand
CATCTTTATAACTAAGCACAACATCTGCTGGTGCCGGCATGCCGCCAATATTTTCAATAGTAAGTGAGTACTTATTGCCTATTGCCTTCACATTTTTCAAGGCAAGATCAATATAAGTAGGCTCAAAGAACCACTTGTTCCAAAACCAGTTTAAATTTTTACCGCTTACATTATTAAAAGTGTAAAAGAAATCCCAGGGTACCGGATGCTTTCCATTCCAGCGGTTCATGTATTCATGCAAACATTTTTTGAATAATGCATCACCAAGCAAATCCTTCATTGCTAAATAACCTACTGCCGCTTTACCATAAAAATTATTACCAAAGCCTCTTGCAGTCAAAACATCACCCGGTGTTACAATGGGTATTTGTTCAGCAGCAGCAGTTGTATTGGTCCAGCTTGTTACCCTGAACTGTTTGAATAATTCTTCAGCTTGTTCAGTACCCATATCTGCTCTTCCAATTAATAATTCAAATGCTGTAGCCCAGCCTTCATCCATGCTGCCATAGCGGGCTTCATTAATACCCATGTAAAAAGGCATATAGGTATGAGCTATTTCGTGTTCTGCCACAAAACGAGAGAAACTGGTATCTTCAAAGCTACTGTTATTGGCCATCATCGGATATTCCATATCTGCAAATCCCTGGAAAACGGTTGACTTTTCATACGGATAAGGAATGCCCGGCCAATTGTGTGATAACCACTCAAGCGAATGCCTTGCAAAACCTGCTACATAATGATAGTCCTTCGCTTCATCTTTATAAGCAGCCTGTGCACTGGCCCTGCGTTTAGTAGCATCGTCCACCACCACACTGCCACCATCCCATAAATAATGATCGCTGATACCAAAAGCCACATCTGGGATATTGCTTGATGTAAATCGCCACTCATTTACTTCGTTTTGTGTAGTAACTTTTTTACTGTCCACATCCGCTTTGGTTGCTATATTGATGATTTGATCTGAAGTAAGCGACTGGTGAAAACGTTGCAATATGGCTGGTTGCAAAACTTTTTCTGGCTGTTGCAAAGTGCCTGTGCCCCAAACGATATAGTTTTTGGGCACTCTTACCGTTACATCATAATCATTAAAATCACTGTAAAACTCACGGCTGTCAATAAACTCCGTTCTATCCCACCCGTTGTAGTCATCGTATACAGCCACTCTTGGATAGAAATAAGCAAGAAACCAGGAAGTAGAATCAATCATTCCTTCACGGCCGCTTTGTTTAGATATTTCGTAGTGCCAGTCAAAGTTGAGTTGTATAGATTGCTTTGGTGCCAATGCTGTTTCCAGTTTTAGTGGCTGCCAGGTGAAAGCATAAGGCTGAGGCTGCCATTCTTTTTTTCCTCCATTTATAGTTAGTGCATCTATGTGCATGCCCGATGTTAGGTAATCATCCTGCACACCAAAATCTCTTGGCGCACCTGGCTTATGTACATTCAGGAATAATTTTATAGTTAATGATTTAAGGGTATCAGGGCTATTATTGATGTACGTAATGCTCTCTGTTCCTTTTACGTTTCTATCCGGCGGCATTGCCGTAATGTTGATCTTATAAGAAGCCCTGTTTTGCCAATAATTTTTTCCGGGTTTGCCGTCATTGCTTCTTGTTTGCTTTTTATATGCCGATTCAATATCCCTTGGCATAAAAAGTTGAGCATGAGCTGTTAGTCCAAACAGAAAACCTGTTATCAGTAAGGTAAATCGCATAGGTCCATTTTTAAATGTGTGATGTAGATAAAGGTAAAAAGCTTTCCTTCTAAATATTTATTATTTGATGAACGGATTATCTATCCCTCCTTTGCCGGCGTGGATAAAACAAAAAGCACCTGCCAAAATTGGACAAGTGCTTACAACTTGTAAAATCAACAATCTTTATTATTCAGCTTCTGCTACCACTTCCTTTACTTCCGGTATCATTCTTTTCATCATTCCTTCAATACCAGATTTTAATGTAATCATAGAAGAAGGACATCCGCTGCAACTACCCTGCAACATCAGATTCACTGTTCCTTCGTTATAGCTTTTAAACTGGATGGCACCACCGTCCATTTCAACGGCCGGCTTTACATAATTTTCCAGCAATTCTTTAATTCTCTTCACCACATCATCATCGTCTTCACTTACCGCATTGGTGCTCTCAGTTTTCATAGTTGCCACCG
>CAZDHQ010000873.1:0-2164 GCA_964505135.1 uncultured Ferruginibacter sp. | reverse complement strand
GGACTTTATTTTATTGGCAGTTATTATTCCTTCCTTTTCAGCAATGCATCCTGCCAGGCCAGTGCTCAAGCCAGGGAGATTGCGTACTACGAAGCAGTAAAACAGAGCTTAGAGAAAAAATGCCCCCAATTAGTTTCTAACTTTTTGAGGGCAATGTAGTTTACGCCTGTTTATAAAGTTGAAAATTTCAATACGTCATATTTACAGAATTGGAAAAAGCCCCAGTAGATCCATTATCATAAACCGCTTGAATGCTTACAGTGAGACTATTGCCTGCAACGGTTCCATTGGGAGGTGTTCCAAAAATTGGAGATGTTGAGGTTAGCTGATTACTTGTTACCGTTGTTCCCTGGCTATTATTATTGACCTTTACATTAAATGATGTGACAGGGTATTCGCCAGAGTAGGTAAAATTTATAATTATTGAACCAATAGCGCCACCACTTGGTCGCCTGCCCAATGATGTAATTACAGGAGCTGGACCTGTTGGTCGAAAATAAATATGCACTTCTCCATTTGGAGAAGCATTACTTACTACAATGGTTCTTGAGCCATAAGTCTGATTATCAGGTATCCAATTCAATACTGCGTTTCCTGCAGTTGTAGAAATCGCAATGTTTTTCATTGCAACAAAGTTACCGCCCGGGTATGCGGACACTGGAGGTATACCACCATTAGAACTATATGCTTCAAAAGTTTGATAAGCATGATTTTCTAGTGGTATAAATGGAAAAGGCAATCCTGCACCAGGTGCTGCATTTGTCTCTATTACATTAAGGACATTATTGTATCCAGTAAAGCCACAGCTGTAATTCCTGGACCCATCTGCCCTGGTACCCGTTAGGTTAATTACGCCAGTTAAATTACTTCCTACATTTACCTGTATTAAAGGAGTAAAAGCAGCATGGGTTATGCCCGTTGCATCATTCCAAACATACCAATTTGCAATACGCCAGGTAGTTGATGTGCCGCCGGCGGCGGAAACACCGTATTGCAGGACTGGTTGTAGAATATCTGTTTCTGTGCTATTTGAAATTCCATTAAAAATAAAATTGGTTTGATTTACATTAATAGGTGGATTTGCGGGAACTGTCCATGTAGTGGTAACAAAGCTGATTGGTTGACCATTGGTATTAGTCCAGGTTGCTTCAGAAATCCAATTAGGGTTAGCCGGTGCAGCACTCATATCCGCATT
This sequence comes from uncultured Ferruginibacter sp., assembly GCA_964505135.1. Taxonomy (GTDB): domain Bacteria; phylum Bacteroidota; class Bacteroidia; order Chitinophagales; family Chitinophagaceae; genus Ferruginibacter. The sequence goes on along the minus strand of CAZDHQ010000873.1, from coordinate 969 downwards.
TTTATTCTTCGTTTTGATGTTACTATTTTGTTTAACAGACCTATCAATGCTACCTAAATCCTTTTCCTTTATCAAAGAAAAACGCTCGGTTCTATAGACATGGTTTTTTTCAATTACGAGATTTCTTCCCTCGCCAATTTCAACTACAAACTCACGTTTAATAGGGCCAGCAGGTGTAAGCACCATATCATTTTGTTCTAAATCAGATGATTTAAAACTGTTGGTATCATTATTTGTTTCGGATGTTTGTAGTTCTTTTTTACAGCTTACAGCAAAAAAAATAATAAAAACTATTGCACCCAGCCTAAAAAGAAATTTATTGTGTTGCATATGATTATATTGAAGGTTACTATTTGTAATGAGTTGATTAATTATTTGCAACATAATTTGGAGGACTATTGGCAGTTGGTGCAAATTTTAAGAGCATGTTTTTGATGTTAGCAATAATGTGATTTTTTTACCAGGAATAGTTACTAGAAAAATGGGTCATTTGAAAACTAGCGATTCAAACATACAAGTTTCGAATACCATGTGCAACCGTTAAAAAACGGTATTTTAATTGAGTAATTCCTCATCTGGCCTTGGGCAGTAAATGGATGATCTTTATGGCACAGATCTTTGCCAGGGCTTGTAGCACACAAATAATTTCCTACTTCAATCGTGCCCCTGCCATGCCAATGTGTAAGCCAGGGACATTGCGTACTACGAAGCGGTAAAACAAAACAGCATTATGATAAAGGCACAAAGTCCTCAGCCTACTGCTTAAAGTTGTTGAGTGACATTGTTGTGGATAAAATAAGCACTGATTATATCTTGATATAGCAAGGTTATTTTCATTCAGCAAGTGTAGTTAGCTGAAGCCAGAATTCTTCAATCTGGAGAACTGCTTTTATAAATTCTTCCATATTCAAAGGTTTTTGAATATAGCTGTTACAGTAATTGTTATATGCCTTTTCTATGTCTTTTTGA
>CAZDHQ010000872.1:0-2167 GCA_964505135.1 uncultured Ferruginibacter sp. | reverse complement strand
GTCAGGAATCGGTGGCTTGGCCGTGTAGAACTGGACGGGTTTACCGTAACTAACGCCATAGCGGTTTACTGCGTATGCACAGGCGTAAATATCCTTGTTCGATTCGAGATTGGTCAACGTGCAGGAAAAGCTGTTGCTTGACCCGGGAACCAATGTCTTGTTGGAATCCAAGGTCAAATTTTCAGTAAAACCCCAGCAAAATCCTTTCTCAAGCACCGGGGCACTTCCTTCTGAATAAAGCCATCCATTGATTTTTGCCTCATTCGATGATACGTCAAATGTCGATGAAGTTGATACAATCGGAGATCTGTTAACTTTGCTACAGAACAGGAGAAACCCGGATAACAAAATATAGGTAACTGCTTTTAATGAGCGCATAAATTATAAAGATAGAAAAATCCCAATCATTTCAATTTAAGTGTTAAAAAACGAAAATGGAATTTGTTTGTTATCTTTGACCTTACATGGACAGGATTAAGAGGTATTTGGCCGTAAGTATCGTTTTGCTTACTCAAACTTTTTACAGCCAGCAAAACCTGAAGTCAAACTACACGCCACTAAAATCATCGGGAAAGCTACCGGCTGTTTTCACTCAAAATGTAAGGGATATTATCAGGAGTGAACAGGAAGTGTTGGGTAAAAGCAATGAGTCTCAAAAATCAATAAAACGCCAATACATCACATCTACAAATTATGGAATCGAACAGATAGTAAGAAGTGGTGATGTTCTTGTCAATGACGAGATAACTAAATATCTTAATAAGATTACGGATATCATTTTAAAAAATGAGCCCGAGTTAAGGCAACAGATAACCATCTTCACGCTTAAAAGCCCTGTTGTAAACGCATATAGTTTTGACAAAGGGTACGTTTTCATCGATATTGGATTGATCTCGCAGATGGAATCGGAAGCCCAACTTGCCTATGTCATTTGCCATGAGATCTCTCATTATCGATTGCATCATCATATCAAAGGCTATCTTATTGACAACCAAAAACGGTCTTGGATAGAAAATTTAAAAATTTATCAAAGGCGTATTGAAAGGTGTCAGTATTCAAAGGAAGCTGAAACTGAAGCCGATCTAGAGGGATTAAAGCTCTTTTTGGGGACAAGCTATAGTACAAAGGATCTAGAAAAGGTGTTTGATGTGTTACAGTATTCACATTTACCATTCGAATTGATTGAACTGAAAAAGTCATTTTTTGAAACACCCGGCTATTCAATTCCCGTAAACTATTTTTTAAAAGCGGTCTCACCTATTGTCGATAATTCTAATGCGGATGATAAAGAGCAAACCCATCCAAATACAGTTAAACGCAAATTGGCAATACGGGAAAAAATCGATAATCAAGTCGAAAATGCAGGAAAAGTGGCATTTATAAATAGACAGAATTTTGAATATATACGTGATGTTGCACGTATGGAAATCTGTCGTTTATATCTCAAGCGAAGAGACTTTGGGAACGCATTTTATGCCGCTTACATTCTATACCAGAAGTATCCTTCAAATGAATATTTGGCAGAAGTCCTTAGTAAGTCGATGTATGCATTTGTCTTATATCGTAACGATTCAATAAGGTTTTCAGAAAATTCAAAACTACCTGAGAGAATAAGTGACTATGCGTCAGTTGAATCTTACCCACAACAATTGTACTATTTCATTAATAAGATTCCTAAGAACGAATTGAATATTATTGCTTTGAATTTTATTTACAGAAAGGCAAAAATGTTCCCAGGCAACAAAGTGATAAGAGAGTATTCTGATAAACTGTTTACAATGGTTGAACGCTCGGACTGGGGTATTTCTGACTTTAGGAGGATCGCAAAAGAGGACCAAAACTTTTCCAGCGTAAAGCCCGACAGTTTAAAATTGCCTGTTTCCAAAACAGACCTTATCGGAAAAAGCACAAGATTAACCAGCGATAAAAGACTGGAAGATTCAGTTTATTATAAGGACATATTCCTCGACCTATTTCAAAACGACCAACAATTTAAAAAGAGATTTCCCATGCGCAGCACCTATCACGATGTGTTGGCCGTGGAAACAGTAGAGGAGAGATATGCAAGAAATTGGTTCAAAAATGATGTCGAAGTTAGCAAGATATTATTGCTGGAACCTTTTTATCACAGTTTCAGCATTGATTTGTTAGACGAACAACGTTATAG
>CAZDHQ010000871.1:0-2172 GCA_964505135.1 uncultured Ferruginibacter sp. | reverse complement strand
AAGCCAGCTTGTCATCGGAACAATGATTACGTTACCAATCGCATATGCCGTTACCACCCAACCCACTTCACTTAATGTGGCACCCAATGAGCCTCTCATATCATTCAAAGCCACATTCACAATCGTGGTATCCACAATCTCCAGCAATGCACACAGTATCGCTGTAATCGTAATGATCACCCTTCTGCCGCCATACTCAACTAATGAATCCATCTGTTGCATATTGATTACTCCAAAGGAGTTTTTTATTTTTTTGTACTAATGCCCCATCTTCCTTCTTCTTCCCCCAAAGGGAAGAAGCGGTGCTTCAAATCATTGTTCGAAATTTAACTTCCAATTCAACTGTTATTTTTTAATCAACAAGCGTGCAACCATCCCAACATGTATAATTTGTCCATTCATTATACTCTTGCCTTATTCCTCCCCTTGGGGGAGGTTAGGTGGGGCCTACAAATGCACATCCACATTCACACTCATCCCTGGCCTCAACTGACTTAGCAAAGAATCTGATTTATTAAACTCAATTTTTACTGGTAAACGCTGCACCACTTTTACAAAGTTGCCCGTTGCATTATCGGGAGGCAACAGCGCAAACCTGGAACCCGTTGCCGGTGAAAATGAAGTGAGTGTTGCTTCAAAAGGATGACCGGGATATGCATCCACATGCAACGTTACCTTTTGGCCCACTTTCATGTTTTCTACCTGTGTTTCTTTAAAGTTGGCAACCACCCATAAATCATTGCTTAGCACAATACTGAATACGGATTGACCTGGCTGCAAAAACTGTCCTTCCTGCAAATTCACTTTTGAAATCATCCCACTTTCCTGTGCAGTGATTACAGCATAAGACAGATTCAGTTTTGCTTCTTCCAGCTCTACTTCTTTTTGCTTGATAGCTGCATTGGCAACACCAATCTGAGATGAAGTTGCATTGCTTTGCGAACTCACCGCACTCGTTTGTCTTGCTGCCTGGTTCTTCTGAGCCTCTAAAATTTGCAATTGTTTTTCCGCAGATTCTTTTGCTGCCTGTGCCTGTTCAAATTGCTGCTGAGTAATTGAATGATCTTTAATCAAGTTAGCATAGCGATTGTAATCCTGTGTTGTTCTCCACACATTTACTTTGGCTGCTTCTATTTGTGCATCTGCTGTTGAAATACCGGCAGCTGTTGTTGAAATATTTGCTTTTGATGCATTGGTGTTTGCCTGTGCCACTGCAAGATTACTTTTTGCAGCTACAATAGCCGCTTCGGCCTGCTGCACTTTTAATGCTAAATCTCTGTCATCCAGTATTACCAACGTATCCCCTTTCTTTACAAACTGGTTATCCTTAACCCTTACTTCTTTTACGTAGCCGGCTACTCTTGGTATTACAGGGCTGATATTGGCTTCTATTTGTGCATCATCTGTTTCAGCATGTTTTTGTGCATGTAAATATTTACTTACACCAAACCAGGTACCGGCCACAACCAATACGGCCAATACAATGATGAAGGTTTTGTTTTTCTTTTTAGGCAGTTCTGATACTGTAGGTTTATTTTGTTCCATAACTAAATTTCTTTTGTATAAGTTGTTTACCGGTTATTAATAATTGATGGTTCCTGTTACCTGTAATAATTTATTGTAAGCTAAAAATGCATCCGCCTTTGCATTTGTTACACCCAGTTTGCTTTGCAGCAAAGCAACATCAGCATCCAACAAATCAGTGGTGGTGGCTAAAGCATTATCATATTTATTTTTTGTGATGCGATAATTCTCTGTTGCCTGCTCTACTGCTTTTTCATACACCTGTATTTTCTTTTGTGTAAGCAGGTACGCTTCATAAGCCTGGTTTACCTGCAGGCGTACCGCATCATTTAATTGTTCTTCATTTAACTTCACCTGTTGCAGTGTTGATTTAGCTTCTGCAATTTTTGTTTTTGTTTTCCATAAAGAGGCGATATCCCATTTAACACCTACACCGATATTCACTGCGTTGGTAATACTTAAAAATTTTGGAATATCTGCAGCTACATAACCACCCGTAAGCGCAAGTGAAGGATAGTAATCTGCCTTTGCATTTTTTATTCCAACACCGGCAGCTTTTTCACGATAGCCAAGTGCACTGATGTCTTTCCTGTTTTTTAATGCGTCCTGTTCATAATCATCCAGCGTTTTTATTTCAGTAGGCAGAGC
>CAZDHQ010000870.1:0-2178 GCA_964505135.1 uncultured Ferruginibacter sp. | reverse complement strand
GGAACAATTCAATGCAAAATTTCATTGGTTTGGAAGCTTTAATATTTTGGATCAATATATTCCTGATCAAAGAAGATTGCAGTACATACAGGAAAATTCTCTTGATGCAGCTTCTCCATTCCTCGCTGCTATTGGTGGATCAAATGCTTCACAAAAAAGTGGAAGCCGTTACTATGGTTTCTTAAACGATTATATCTACACAGCAGGTGGTGATTTAAGTAAAACATTTAAAATAGGCGATGCTGCACAGACTATCAAAGGTGGTTACTTCCTGCAAATAAAAGACAGGCTGTTTGATTCAAGACCTTTTGCGATCTATCTTCCATCAGATAACGCTGCGTTAAGATCATTAACACCTGACAAGATTTTTGCTCCGGAAAATTTTGGTAACGGAAGTAACAACAAATTTGCGCTGAATGAATTGGTGGGTACCAGTTACCGGTATATAGCTAATTCTATTTTAAATGCCGGGTTTATACAATTTGACAACCAAATTGGATCGAAAGTGAGAGCCGTATGGGGATTGAGAGTGGAAGATTTTGATCAGCTAATTGGAGCGGTAAAAAAGAGTGATCCCCGCTTTGTAAATACCAAAAAGACAGATTTTTTACCTGGTTTAAATCTTACTTATAAGTTAGATAATAAAACCAATGTAAGATTATCTGCTTCGCAAACAGTGGTTCGTCCTGAGTTTAGGGAACTGAGTACATTCCAGTTTTATGATTTTGACTTAGGTGCTACGGTGGCTGGTAACACAGCATTAGAAAGAACCAAGGTTTCCAACTTTGATTTGCGTTACGAGCTGTATCCTAAAGCCGGTGAGTTGTTCACTATCGGTGTGTTCTACAAATATTTCAAAAAGCCAATTGAAGTTTTCTTCAATGCCAGCTCTGGTGCATCCAGCAGCACTTACAACTTTATCAATGCCGATGAAGCCAACAGCTTTGGTGCTGAACTGGAGTTTAGAAAAAAACTTGACTTTGCACAGGCACTAAAGAATTTCACCTTACAGGGTAATATTTCCTACATCTACAACAGGGTAACCGGGATAGGCGCCGCTGCTGAAGCAAGACCGATGCAGGGTCAAAGCCCATATCTTATCAACGCAGCACTTCAATACGATGTAGAAAAATTGGGACTCAGCACCACTTTATTGTTCAATCAAATCGGAAGAAGGATAGCTTTTGTAGGTGGTGATCAAAATCCACCAATTTGGGAGAATCCACGCCCGGTGCTTGACCTGCAAATTGGTAAGCGTGTAATCAATAAAAAAGGCGAAATAAAATTAAACGTATCTGACATTCTTAATCAGCAGGCTATTTTTTATACCGATGTAAACAAGAATAAAAAATACGATGCTTCGGATGCATTTGCGATAAAAAGAAAATTCGGCACAAACGTAAGTATCTCTTTTGGATATAATTTTTAAGAAAATAAAAAACTTGAATAACAAAATAAGAAACATGAAAAAGTTATTAATCTGCACTACGCTATTTATCGCTGCAATTACAAGTTGCCGTAAGATTGAAATAGATGGCAGCAACAACAACAATGGCGGTGGAACTGATACTACCGGTGGCACTACTGAAAACGTAATTTTGGAAGGCCGCATTACGGCTAACAGAACTTTAAAGGCTAACTATACATATAAACTCCGTGGATTGGTATACGTTACCAACGGCGCAATTCTTACCATTGAACCAGGCACCAAGATTGTTGGTGAGAACGGAAAGAATGGTGGATTGATTATTACAAGAAGCTGTAAGATTATTGCTGATGGAACAGCAGATAAGCCTATTGTATTTACATCAGAATCAGCTACGCCTCAGCGTGGTGACTGGGCTGGTTTGGTGTTATTGGGTAATGCTCCTACCAATGCTTCTTTCAATGGTGTACAGGGGGTAGGTGAAATTGAAGGTGGTATTAACAACAGCGATGGCTTAGGCTTGTATGGTACCCCTTCTACACAGGGACAAAATCCTGCTGACAACAGCGGTATCTTAAGATATGTTCGTATTGAATATGCAGGTTTTGCGTTTTTGCCTGATAAAGAAATTAACGGATTAACATTTGGTGGTGTTGGTAGCCAAACAGTAGTAGACCATGTGCAGGTATCTTACGCAAACGATGATTCATTTGAATGGTTTGGAGGTACCGTAAATTGTACACACCTTATAT
>CAZDHQ010000869.1:0-2185 GCA_964505135.1 uncultured Ferruginibacter sp. | reverse complement strand
AAAAGCACAACGAAAAACTGGAAAAATTAAAAAAAAAAAAATCTGTCAGAGTGCTACTATTCCCCGAAGAGAACACCGTAAATTATCTTAAAACTTTATGGAAGGTTTCACTGATCTGGGTGCTATTCATAATTATAGCCTTGAGTTTATACCGCCTTTGTGATAAATGGCTCGACAAGAGTTATGCTGTCAACCGATATAAAAATGCATGGGAATCGATTTACAATAAGGTGGACAAGAAAGGTAAAAAAGTTATGGAACAGGAATTGCAAAAGTATTTTGAGTAGGAAAGGATTTATAATTAAACTTATCGGTATTTTTAAGGTATGCAACCGCAGAATACAAAACCCAATTTACCTACCCGCCTGTTCTGGGAATACGATCTCGAACGAACAGACTGGCAAAGGGATTCTGTTGGCATTATTGAGCGTGTTCTAGAGCGTGGCACTCATGAGGAATGGGACGAGTTGGTTCGGTTTTACGGGGTAGATAAAGTAAGGCATATCTTAAAAGATGAAATCCGGTTTTTGTTCGATGAAGTAATAGAAGATGCCTGCGCCTATTTTGGGTTACAAAAAGAAGAATTGCTTTGTTACCGACGTAAGCAAACCAATCCCGGCAACTGGCCATAGATGTACTGATATAAACCTCCACAAATTTCGATGTTACATAAGGAAACGGTTTCGCAAAATACCCTGGAATTAATTCAGAGGATAATGAATGATGAAGTCTTAAAGGATTTCAATCTTGTTGGCGGTACTGCGCTGGCGTTGATGGTTGGTCACCGATTGTCAATTGATATTGATCTTTTTAGTCAAAAACCTTTTGATGCTGCAGCGCTTGCCAAACATCTTAATCAGGAATACAACGCCACCAATACAAAGACTATGGGAAATGGTGTGTTTTGTTTTATAGAAGATGTAAAAATTGACATGCTTTCCCATCAATATCCGTTGATCAATCCGGTGGAAGTAATTGAAAATATCAGAATGGTATCACTTGAGGATATAGGTGCTATGAAAATTAACGCTATCACGGGGAATGGAACCAGACTTAAGGATTATTTTGATATGTATGTATTGCTGGAACGGTTCCCTTTAAAAAAGTTACTTGATGGATTTGAGAATAAATACCCAAATGTCAGCAAAGAAATTGCTGTAAGGGCGCTTAATTATCTTAGCGAGATACGGCCCATTGAAATCCAATTTACCGGTAAACATATCTCCCTGGAGCAGATTGTCAAAAGATTGAATGAGGCGACATTCAATCAAAAGAAAATATTTGAGCTCCAGGAACAAAGTAAATTAGAGCAAATGCAAAAAGTACAGCTCGTTAAGAAAATCAGTCAGCAAAATAAAAAGCAGCGGCCACGCCTTTAATTACTCTGATTATAGTTTGGCCTGTTTAATCAACTCCGGGAATAGCAACACCTTTTGTACATCCCTTGGATTAAATAAAAATGGCTGAACATCCTGTGCCATTTCCTCCATACTTAAACTGTTGCATTTCTCGATTATTCTTTCCTTGAGTTGCTTTTCATTGGACACGCCTATTTTAAACTCCAGGTAGTTATAGTCCGGCCTGTCAATCAATGACAAAAGGAATGCAATATCAAAGAAATCTCTTCCCTTATTTCTTTCGCGATTGCAGACAGCATAGAACTTTTGCGCAAGCAGTAAGTTTAGAGGTGTTATAAAGATCTGGGTGAACACGTCAAACCGGTTTAGAATATATTTTTCCGGCACAAAATCAAAGTGCTGAGGTTCAGTATCCAGTTGTATCAATATTTTTTCTTCTCTGTGACCTGACAATCCTTCCTTATATAATATTTCCGGAAAACGGATATAGCAGTGATACGCTCCGCGGAAAACCGTTTTCATTTCTACTTCATAACCTTCCTGTTCCAGTTCTTTTTTTAAAACACCTGATACTTTTTCAAAGGTATCTTCTGCTATTGTAAAATTGTCAAAATCGAGATCTTCTGAAAACCGGGTGTTGCCATGAACTATACGTAAACAAGTGCCTCCTAAAAAACATAGCTCGTTGGCATACTCGCTGTCAAAAAGAAGCTGCAGTAATTTATGCTGTAGGTATTCCCTCAAAATAAACCGCTTGAACCCACGAAGGTTTTCCGGATAATTTTTTTCTATTTCAGGAATTAATTCTTTTACAAAAAAATCAAGGT
>CAZDHQ010000868.1:0-2192 GCA_964505135.1 uncultured Ferruginibacter sp. | reverse complement strand
AAATTATCGGCACATCTACAAACAAAATAGTTTCTGAAATCAGTTTGTTACTATCTGATGACAAAGCTTATCGAGCGATGATTGGCAGTAACCCTTTCGGTGACGGGAAAGCCTCCGACCGAATCGCTGAATTGGTCTCGAGATGGGCAAAAAATCTCAAACCGCTATTATCATCTGATAATGAGTTTAAGGGCTGATTTACTAAATAATTTTAGTTTTTTATAAAAATAAAATGGAAAATATTCCTTATTTTTTAGTTGTCATGCAAGTTTTGATGACATTTGTGTGTATTGTTTTTTTTATCAGTGGGCTTGATGATATTTTTATTGATTTGTATTTCTGGATTAGGCATTTTTATCGAAAATTTTTTGTAATGACAAAATATCAGCCATTAACAGAGCAACAAATATTAGATAAGCCGGAACAATTTATCGCCATAATGTTGCCAGCTTGGGATGAGTCGGCAGTTATTGGTCAGATGCTAAGAAACACTATAAAATCAATCAATTATACAAATTATCATATTTTTGTTGGGGTTTACCCGAATGATCCGAAAACCCGTGCAGAAGTTGAGAAAGTCATGGTGGAAAGTGACCATGTTCATCTTTGTATCACTGGAGATGATGGGCCAACAAACAAAGCGGATTGCCTTAATTGGATTTGCAATGGAATTAGAGCATTTGAGCAAAAAAATAGTATGGAATTTGCCTGCTTTATTATGCAAGATGGTGAAGATGTAATACATCCTTTATGTTATAAATTATTTAATTACCTGTTCCCAAAAGCAGATATGGTGCAACTACCGGTATTGTCATTAAATCGTAAATGGTATGAATTTACCGGGGCCCATTATCTAGACGAGTTTGCTCAACTGCATTATAAAGATTTGCCGGTAAGAGAATCCATTACTAAGAGCATTCCCGCGGCAGGAGTGGGGGTTGCTTTTAGCCGCAAAGCTATTATTGTTGTTGCAAATCATAATAACAATCAAATATTTAGTACCAATTCTCTAACAGAGGACTATGATTTCGGATTTAAGCTCAGGGAGTATAAGTTAAAACAAATGTTTGTTCGTCTGTTTGTGGATAGAACAGTAACTAAGAAGTCTTTAATTACAGGGAAAAAGAAACAAATTAAAATTAAAGAATTAGTTTGTGTTAAAGAATTCTTTCCAAATATATTTTGGGCCTCTGTGCGGCAAAAATCACGCTGGGTGCTCGGTATCGGTTTGCAAGGCTGGACCAATTTAGGATGGAAGGGGCCATTATCAATTAAATATATTTTGTATCGGGATCGAAAAGCTTTAATTACGAATTTAATTAATTTACTCGGTTATCTTGTAGTCATAGTTGTTGTCGCGATCTGGATAATAATTAGTTTAGATCCCAATGCTTACCAATATCCTCCCTTGGTCGAGGAAGGAACAATCCTATGGTACTTGATCGCAATCAATGCTTTTTGTCTGGGACTTAGAATTTTTCACCGCGCCTACTGTGTTAAACAACTTTATGGTTGGACCCAGGCTTTTCTTTCTTTCCCAAGAATGGTGTGGGGTAATGTGATAAATTTTTTTGCGACTACTAGGGCTTTATCACAATATTTGACATATCTCAGAACAAAAAAAACAATCGGTTGGGATAAAACTGATCACGTTTATCCAGAAGATAATGCTCTGAATGTATTTAAACCGAAATTGGGAGAGTTCTTGATTGGCGCAGGAATCCTTACAAAAGCACAACTAGATAACGCCTTATCAAAGCAAATAGAACAGCCTCACTTATTAGGGGACATTTTATGTGAGTTGGGCTATATCCAAAAAGCTCACCTCGAAGGAATCATAGAAAATATGTAGTGCTATTTACTAAAAGAATGTCATGAATTGGTAAGAAATAGGCTCTTTAATTACTAAACTTTTTCTTCGTAAGAAGAAATAAGTCATTCCTGATTCCGATTAAGTCGACAAGAAAAAAACTTATATGAAACACATATTCTTCGAAGAAGAGCACATCGCTAGAAACATGGAAAAACAGCAAAACAGTTTCTCGGTGACATGCTGCACCAAATAGCCAATAGTTGATCATCTGAAGTGGCTTTGAATTCTATAAGAAATATTTTTACTGACTCCTGATATTTAATTTGGAAGGCAATATGATGCCCGACTTTTAAGGAATCTAATGGATATGGATATAAAG